>JAVBKH010000184.1:0-2588 GCA_031554155.1 Oscillospiraceae bacterium | reverse complement strand
AGACACCCGTAAGGTTGTTGTCACAGGTGTTGAAATGTTCCGCAAAATTCTTGACTACGCAGAAGCAGGCGACAACATCGGCGCACTTCTTCGCGGTGTTCAGAGAAGCGAAATCCAACGCGGTCAAGTTCTTTGCAAGCCCGGCTCCATCAAGCCACTTACAAAGTTCCGCGGCCAAGTTTACGTTTTGAAGCAGTCCGAGGGTGGCCGTCATACACCTTTCTTTGACAACTACCGTCCACAATTCTACTTCAGAACAACTGACGTTACAGGCATCATCAAGCTGCCTGAAGGCACAGAAATGTGTATGCCTGGCGACAATATCGAAATGGACGTAACATTGATTACTCCTATCGCTATTGAAAACGGCCTCCGCTTCGCTATTCGCGAGGGTGGACGTACAGTCGGTTCTGGCGTCGTTATTGCTTGCTCCTAATTTAGATTAGAAAAAAACTCCCCGCCGCAAGGTTGGGAGTTTTTTTTCCTAAAAGGCAAATTAGGAGAATTTGTCGAAATATTGTTTATTTTGCTTGCTAAATTTTACAAATTATATTATAATTTCATAAGTAAACTAAATTTAATTCGGAGGTTCACGATGCAAAAAGTTTCTACTAGTTCAACCAAAAAGGTTATGGCATTGTTTTTAGCAACACTTATCATGGTTGCGGTATTCCCAGTTGCAGCGTTTGCAAGCCACTACAACGAACATACAACGCTTGTAGGCTTGGTCATGAACGTCACAATGAACACAATTACAATTGAGCCAGGCAACACAGACATTACTTTTAACACGACAAATACGCTAGTCGACTCCCCAGTAGAGTTGATGCAGGGAGACATGGTTGCTCTACAATACAACAATGATTACCCCCGCAGCGCTACTTACATTCAGCTAATTGAAAAAGGTGAAAACCACAGAGTTAAGCCTGCGCCTATGCCTGCGCCATCACCAGCACCTGCCATGAAGTTTTATTCAGCAACAGGCACAGTCACAGATTATGCTATGGGCACATTGTATGTAACCTTGGACAATGGCACAAAACGTCAATTTATCTATAATTTTGATGTGAACACACAAACCGTTGGTCTTGCCACAACAGCGATTGAAGGCGATAGAGTTACTGTTAAGTACCACAAAACTGCTGACGCTAAGAGAGCGGCAGATACAATCAAGGTTATTGAATTGGGCGAAAATCACTAAGCTTTGCTAAATGAAACAGCACGACGATTGTCGTGCTGTTTTTTTGCGAGATTATACCGTTTTAATCATAATAATGGCCATGATTTTCGCAAGCTTATCGCCGTCGTTCCTCAAGCTGTGTTTGTCACCATTGCCCGTCAGCATGTAGTCTCCTAGCCTAAACGGAGTTTCGCTACCGTCCTCAGCAATGCTCACAAGTTCGCCCTCCAAGACGAGAAAAACTTCAGCCTCGTTGTTGTGCTGATGTAGAGGGATTGTGACGTTCGGCTCAATCAAAATTTCAGCAAAAAGTCGAGAATATCCCATAAGCTCATCTTGACTGAATTTGTGGCGTACCTCAAAAAGGTGCTCACTGCCCCCAATTGGACGCTTTTCAACGGTGTATTCATCATTTTTACGAATCAATGCAAAAACCTCCTCATATTTTATGAGACAATCTTAACACATAGATTGCACATTGTAAATTGTAACTTGCAGCGGCAAACGCCATTGCCTTTATTACAGAAATAGTATATAATTACTCCATATGTTTGAATATTGAATAAAGTGAGGCTATACATATGGCTGAAAAGCTGAAGGAAAAAGAAAAGGAAAAGTCTGCGGAATTAACAGGCAAGCAAAAGGCGCTTGAGGCGGCACTTAGCCAGATTGAGAAGCAATTTGGCAAGGGCGCGGTTATGAAGCTTGGACAAAACAGCGTGCTGAATGTCGAAGCTATCTCCACTGGTTCGCTTTCGCTTGATATGGCGCTGGGTATAGGTGGGGTGCCAAAGGGCAGAATCATCGAGGTTTTCGGGCCAGAAAGCTCGGGAAAGACCACGGTTGCGCTGCACATAGTTGCCGAAGCGCAGAAAAATGGCGGCGAAGCTGTTTTCATTGACGTTGAACATGCGCTTGACCCAGTTTATGCCAAGGCTCTTGGAGTTGATATTGACTCGCTGCTTGTTTCGCAGCCAGACACAGGCGAGCAAGCGCTCGAAATTTGTGAGGCTCTTGTGCGTTCGGGCGCGATTGACGTCGTGGTCGTCGACTCGGTTGCGGCGATGGTTACAAAAGCTGAAATCGAAGGCGAAATGGGCGACAGTCACGTCGGCGTACAAGCTCGACTAATGTCACAGGCTCTGCGCAAACTTACTGGCGCAATCTCAAAATCAAACTGCGTCTGTATTTTTATAAACCAATTGCGTGAAAAAATCGGCGTAGTCTACGGCAACCCCGAGACCACCCCGGGTGGCCGCGCACTCAAGTTCTATTCGTCTGTTCGCCTTGATATTCGCCGCCAAGAGCAGCTCAAGAACGGCACAGAGGTTATCTGTAACCACACCAAGGTTAAGGTTGTAAAAAACAAGGTTGCGCCCCCGTTTAAAGAGGCTGAATTCGATATTAT
>JAVBKH010000241.1:0-4384 GCA_031554155.1 Oscillospiraceae bacterium | reverse complement strand
GAGCGTTTCGCAGGCGAATCCAAGTATCCTTTTAAAAAAATGCTTGCCTTCGCATTGGACGGCGTAACGTCCTTTTCTGTCAAGCCAATTCGCTACATCACGTTGCTTGGTTTCTTGATTTTTGCGATAAGCATGGGGTTTTTGGTTTACGTCCTCATAACAAAGCTATTTGGGTTCACAGTACCAGGTTGGTCAACGCTTATTGCTTCAATCTGGATTTTAGGCGGCTTGCAACTCTTGGCCCTTGGAATAATCGGCGAATACATCGGCAAAATTTATTTTGAAGTTAAGGCGCGGCCAAAATTTTTGGTTGAGACTTTGCTAGACGATTAATACAGTAAAATTGGCTAACCGCATGGTTAAGCCAATTTTCTTTATTTATTTGCATAAGATATTGATAATACCAAAATATGTTGATATAATTGCATCAGTGGGCCAAGCGTGTAAAAACGCGAGCCAAGAAAGTGATGATAAAATAAATGCAGGCTTCACAAAAACGAAAGTTTATAACAAATATAGTTTACTATACAATACTCGCAGTGCTGCTTTATGGCGGGGTTAGATTTGTTCTGCCCATATTATTGCCATTTCTCATTGCCTTTCTTGTGGCATGGATTCTCAACCGACCCTCGTATTATTTTGCAAAAAAAATGCACATCAGCCCCAAGCCTGTAAGCATAATTTTGGTTGCGCTTTTTTATTGTGTAGTCGGGTTTTTGTTCTTGTCCTTTGGGGCAAGCGCATTTCGCGGTATACGCAATCTCGTTTTTCAAATACCAAATTTCTACACAAACGAAATGTTGCCGCTCCTAGATGTTTTCTTCGCAAGAATTGAGGAGCTAATCTCCCACGCAGACGCCGCGCTGCTGCCGAGCATTGATAACAGCGTTGACCAATTGACGCAGTTCATTTCTGGACTTCCTGTAAAGGCGGTAGGGTGGGTTTCTGGGTATGCTTCGGGGCTTCCGTTTACGTTTATTCGAGTGATAATCACGATAATATCAACGTTCTTTTTTGCGGCGGACTTTCGCAAGGTGACGGTTTTCATCTATCAATTAATGCCTGCAAGAGCGCAAGATTTGACAGTACGCGCCAAGGAATATGTAGTCGGCGCACTTTTCATCTACATTCGCTCGTATGCTTTGATTATGAGCATAACCTTTGCAGAGCTTTGCTTGGGCTTCCTCATTATGAGAATACCTTACGCAGTTCCAATTGCTTTTATTATCGCTATTTTCGACATTCTTCCGATTCTTGGTGTTGGCGGAATACTAGTGCCTTGGGCGGTGTTTGCTGGACTGTTCGGCTACTATCCCCTTGCAATCGGCTTATTGCTGCTATACCTTGTTATTGTTGTAATCCGAAATATCATTGAGCCTAGAATCGTGGGCAAGCAAATTGGCTTGCACCCCTTGGCCACACTTATCAGCATGTTTGTCGGTGCGCAATTGTTGGGAATCATCGGACTTTTTGTTATGCCAATAACATTGTCGTTGCTATTGCACCTTGACCGCACAGGCGCAATTCATATATTTCATCGCAAGCCTGCCGCGCAAAACGACAACGACATTGCGCGTTGATGATTTAAATTTACGCTGTAAACTTATTTTTGGGGGACTTTATGGAACGTCAAGATACAGGAATGGCCTACCTACTTCGCTATGAAAATGTGGCGTGGTACGAGGATGGCGTTGTGAAAATACTCGACAGAAGAGAGTATCCGTACAAAAAAAACCACGTAGTGTGCAAAAGCTACAAAGATGTTGCGCAGGCAATTGCCGATATGGTGACACAAAGCGGCGGCCCATATATGGCTGCGGCAATGGGCATGGTACTTGCTGGCCATGAATGCAAGGACTTGGAGCAAAGCAAGCAGCTTGAGTTTTTGGAGCAGGCGTCGTACGCACTTTCCCATGCGCGGCCTACAACCTCCGCAAAAATGCAAGCAATCACAAGTGAAAGCCTCGCCGTGGCAAGCCGCGCAATTAGCGAGGGTGAAAGCGCCAAGGCCGCCATGTTTTGCTTCGCCCTTGACGAAGCAAACACCAAATACGCAGCCTATAAGGAAGTTGCAAAGTACTTGGTGGAGAAATTCCCGACCAATGGTGCAGTTATGACCCAATGCTTTGCCGAAACTATTCTAGGCACAATGCTGCTTGAATGTCGCGCAAAAGGCAAAACCCCAAGATTTATCTGCCCCGAAACAAGGCCGTACTTGCAGGGCGCAAGGCTCACCGCAAGCGTAATTTCGGACATGGGCTTCGACGTGCACGTAATCACAGACAACATGCCTGGGTACATAATGAAGCGCGAAAATGTAGAATTGTTCACGTCAGCCGCAGACGTTATAACCATGGACGGGCATGTAATAAACAAAGTGGGAACTTTCCAAGTTGCGCTTGCCGCACAACATTGGGGCATACCTTATTTCGTTACAGGCTCACCAAGCCGCAACCACCCAACTGTGGATACTGTTACTATTGAAGAGCGTGATATTTCCCAAGTTACGGATATTATGGGTACACGGGTTGTGGAGGAAAGTGTAAAAGCGTATTATCCCGCTTTCGATATTGTTTCGCCCAAGCTATGCAACGGTGTGGTAACCCGCAAAGGCATTTTTTCGCCCTTTGACCTAGAGAGGTTTTTTGATTAAAAACAAGCAGAAATAAAGGGTTGACTGTCCTTCGATAGTCAACCCTTTGTTTTATACAGTATATAAGTTTGCCTTTAGCTATGCGAAAAATTACTTAGCGTCAACAGTTGACATATGAGAGATAAGCTCAAGCACCTTTGAGGAATAGCCCCACTCATTATCGTACCAGCTAACAAGCTTTACGAATGTGTCGGTGAGTGCGATACCGGCTTTTGCGTCGAAGATAGAGGTTCTTGCATCGCCAATAAAGTCAGACGAGACAACAGCTTCTTCAGTGTAACCGAGAATGCCTTTTAGCTCGCCTTCGGAAGCGTCCTTGATAACCTTGCAAATCTCTTCGTAGGTGGCGGGCTTAACTAGGTTAACAGTAAGGTCAACGACGGAAACGTCAAGCGTAGGAACACGCATGGACATACCTGTTAGCTTGCCTTTAAGCTCGGGGATAACTACGCCAACAGCCTTAGCTGCGCCAGTTGAAGATGGGATAATGTTGCCAGAAGCTGCACGTCCGCCGCGCCAATCTTTCTTGGAAGCGCCGTCAACAGTAAGCTGTGTTGCTGTTGTGGAGTGAACTGTTGTCATAAGGCCGTCTTTAATGCCAAAAGTATCGTTGATGACCTTTGCAAGAGGTGCAAGGCAGTTTGTTGTGCAGGAAGCGTTAGAAACAAAATCCATGTCCTTGGTGTAGGTTTTGTGGTTTACGCCCATAACAAACATAGGTGTGTCGTCTTTGGAAGGGCCAGTGTAAACAACCTTCTTAGCACCGCCAGCGATATGAGCCTTCGCCATATCCTTGGAGTGGAAGATACCTGTTGCATCAACAACGTAGTCAACGCCATTTTTGCCCCAAGGAATATTTGCGGGGTCTTTTTCGGCGAAGAACAGAACTTTTTTGCCGTCAACTGTGACGCTGTTGTCATCGTACTCAATTGTGCCGTCAAAGCGACCGTGGATTGTGTCATATTTCAGCATATAGGCGAGATAATCGGGGGACATAAAGGGGTCGTTTATTGCTACGAATTCATAGTTGGGGTTTGTGATGCCCGCGCGAAATACAAGTCTGCCTATTCTACCAAAGCCGTTGATACCAATTTTTATTGCCATTTTGGAACATCCTCCTAAATAATTATTCTGCATTATATTCTATACTAAAATGTGCCAAACTACAAGGCGTTCGACAAAGATTTAACGTTTTATTCAAAAAAAAGAAGTTTGCATAATTTATTTGATTATACTATAATAAAGGAATTACGAATTTTTCAGATGTGGGGAACTTTTCTAATGCTCGAATATGATTTTCTCAAAGCTGCCAATGAATATTTAGGGCAGTACAAGGATTTTTTATTGCCTATTTTGGTTTGCGATACCTCGTTTGAGGTTTACTGTAGCAATGCCCAGCTAAGAACGTTGTACCCCCATTTGGCAGAAACAAACGGCTTGCAAAAATTGCTCGCAGAGTTTAACGCGGCAGAGATTTTTGCACGCCTTTCTCGCGATGGCAGCGTGAGAATCGACAATGTCCCTGCGTTTGGCGGCGTGCATATAAATATGTTGCCTGCTTTTAACAACAAAAAGCTTGATGGAGCTGTAGTTTTTCTTGTAGGCTCGCAGGCGGCAATCTCCCCAATGGACGTAGTTGTAAGCTCAAGGACACCGATGTTTATTGAGAAAAGCATACGCGAAAGCGTTGAAGAAATATTTCGCTCCCTTGATGTTGCTTCGCTAAAATCA
>JAVBKH010000118.1:0-4397 GCA_031554155.1 Oscillospiraceae bacterium | reverse complement strand
CGCGATACGCTAGTGAAAAAGGTTTCAATAGTCCCGCTTTAGGTTATTGTGCGAAATATTGCCGCAGGCTCTCTTGCAAAGCGACTGGGACTTGAAGAAGGCGTAAAGCTTGGCTGCACAGTTCTCGAATATTGCTACAAGGACGATGCGCTTGGCGACCCGATGGTCAACGAGTACCACATTGCGGCAATGAATTGGGCGACAACGGACGAGCTTGCGCTTATCGCCAAATATTCCCTTAAAGTGAACGAACTTTTGACAGCATACTTAAAAGACCTAAACATTGAGCTTATCGATTTTAAGCTTGAGTTTGGAAAGACTGGCGACGGAACAATTGTTTTGGCAGACGAAATATCTCCCGATACTTGCCGATTCTGGGACAGCAAAACACATGAAAAGTTGGACAAAGACCGTTTCCGTCGAGATATGGGCGGCGTTGAGGACGCTTATAAGGAAATTATGAAGCGACTAATGGGAGAATAGCTGTAAGTGGGCCTTTGTGCAGAAAGGAAGTCTATACGATGAATAAAATTTCTGACAAGCTTCATGAAGAATGTGGCATATTTGGTATTTTTGGCAGCGATGGAGATAATGTTGTGTCCGATACATACCTTGCCCTACACGCGTTGCAGCATCGCGGGCAGGAAAGCTGCGGCATAGCAGTCAATGACACTGGCGTAATACATGGTTATAAGGATTTGGGGTTGGTTGGCGACGTTTTCACCCCCGCTATAATTGAGCGGCTAGGTACTGGCAAAATGGCTATGGGCCATTGCCGCTATGGCGCAAATGGAAGCCAATACCGCAACAATGCTCAGCCCCTTGTAGTCAACCATATTAAGGGCGGCATGGCCGTCGCCTACAATGGCAGCATCACAAATTCTGCGGAACTTCGCGACGAAATGGAGCTAATGGGCGGAATATTCCACACAACCTGCGACGCAGAAGTAATTGCCTACGCAATAACCCGCGAACGGCTGACTTCACCGTCAATACAGGCGGCAATCTCAAGCGCAATGGATAAAATTAAAGGTGCATATTCACTAGTGGTTATTAGCCCAAAAAAATTAATTGCAGCGCGTGACCCCTTCGGCTTTCGCCCTCTTTGTATTGGCAAACGCGGGAACAGCACACTAATTGCAAGCGAAAGCTGCGCCTTTGATTTTCTTGGTGCTGAATTTGTTAGAGATGTGCGGCCTGGTGAAATTATCACGATTAGCGACAAAGGTATTGAAAGCGACACGTCCCATTGTCAAGATAAATCTGCCCTGTGTATCTTTGAATTTATTTATTTTGCAAGACCAGATTCAGTGATTGAAGGCTCAAGCGTGCATAAAGCACGTTTGCGCGCAGGCGAATTTTTGGCGTTAGCGCACCCCGCCGACGCAGATGTCGTAATCGGCGTACCAGATTCAGGGCTTGACGCTGCATTAGGCTACTCCAAGCAAAGCGGAATCCCATACGGGGTTGGCTTCATCAAAAGCCGATACATAGCTCGAACCTTTATTCAACCCACACAAAAGGAACGAGTCAACATTGTTCATATTAAACTAAATACAATTGCCGCAACTGTGCGTGGCAAGCGAGTGGTTCTGGTGGACGACAGCATTGTTAGAGGCACAACAAGTGCTAGAATAGTCAAACTTTTGCGCGATGCAGGCGCAAAAGAGGTTCACATGCGCTTGAGTTCTCCCCCATTTTTGCGCACTTGCCATTTCGGCACAGACATTGGCTCGGAGGATAACTTAATCGCACACAACCACACAAGTGAAGAAATTAGGCAATTAATAGGCGTTGACAGTCTTGGCTTTCTGCCAGTGGAATCCCTTGACAAGCTTGCGGAAAACAGCACATGTGGTTTTTGCAAGGCCTGTTTTACTGGAGAATATCCTGTGCCGCCGCCTTTGCGCCCCTTTAGTTCCAAATTTGATAGGAGGCTTGACGAATGAGTCAAAGCGAGAGCTACAAATCCGCAGGCGTTGATATAACTGCGGGCTATCGTGCAGTTGAGCTTATGAAAAAGCACATTGACAAAACCACAACTAGCGGCGTGCTTCAAGGAATTGGCGGCTTTGGCGGCCTTTTTATGCCAAATATTACGGGAATGAGCGAGCCTGTGCTCGTAAGCGGAACTGATGGCGTTGGCACTAAGCTAAAGATTGCTTTTATGCTAGATAAGCACGATACAATCGGAATTGACTGCGTTGCAATGTGTGTAAACGACATAATATGTTGTGGTGCGACGCCGCTGTTTTTCCTTGACTACCTTGCAGTGGGAAAAAATCTTCCCGAGCGTGTGGAACAAATTGTATCTGGCGTGGCAAACGGCTGCGTACAATCCAATTGCGCGCTAATAGGCGGAGAAACCGCTGAAATGCCTGGCTTTTACCCAGAAAACGAATACGATTTAGCGGGATTTGCCGTTGGAATCGTAGATAAATCTAAAATCATTGATTCAAACACAATGCAGGCAGGCGATGTTATCATCGCGCTGCCTTCCTCGGGGGTGCATTCAAACGGATTCTCTCTCGTCCGCAAAGCACTTGACATGACTGACAAAAATCTTTTGGAGAATCTGCTGACTCCAACAAAAATCTATGTCAAGTCAGTTCTAGAGCTGCTTAAAACCGTGAAACCAAGCGGAATCTCGCATATAACTGGCGGTGGGTTTTACGAGAATATCCCAAGAAGCCTAAAGTCTGGCTTAACAGCAAAAATAGAAAAAAATGCAGTGAAAACGTCAGAAATATTTGAGCGCATTGCAAAAGGCGGCGACGTGCCCGAAAGGGACATGTTCAACACCTTTAATATGGGCGTAGGCATGACGATTGTTGTGCCAAAGGAGCAAGCCGACAAAGCTGTCGAAATTCTAAATGCCAACGGCGAAGCCGCATATATTCTTGGCGAAATTGTTAGCGGAGATGAGGGCGTTTTGCTGTGGTGAGGATTGCGGTGCTAGTTTCTGGCGGGGGAACAAACCTGCAAGCGCTTATTGACGCCGAAAAGTGCGGCAAAATTCCAAGCGGCAAAATTGAGCTAGTGGTTGCAAGTCGTCCCGATGCTTTTGCGCTTGAGCGCGCAAAAACCGCAGGAATTTCCTCCTGCGTGGTTAGCAGGCGTGATTATTCCGATGCCAAGGCCTACGATTTTGCCTTGAATGATGCGCTAAAATCACATGGCATTGAGTTCGTGGTTCTGGCTGGCTTTCTCTCAATTCTTGGGCGTGATTTTATTGCAGCGTTCAGCGAAAGAATTATCAATGTCCACCCAAGTCTAATACCGTCTTTTTGCGGGAAGGGACACTACGGCCTCAAAGTGCATGAGGAGGCCATTTCGCGCGGGGTCAAAGTGACGGGCGCGACTGTGCATATTGTAAACGAAGAGCCAGACGGAGGCAGAATTATTTTTCAAAAAGCTGTTGAGGTTTTAGCTGACGACACGGCTGAAACACTTCAACAACGAGTGATGGAGCAAGCTGAATGGCAGCTTTTACCGCGAGCGGTGGAACTTTGCTGCAAAGGGCTGACGAATACTTAAACGAGGAATACGTCAAAAAAAGGGGGAATGACTTATCAAAGTTATTGTTGTAGGTTCTGGCGGGCGTGAACATGCCATCATACGAAAACTAAAGGAAAACCATGATATAACAGAAATATTCGCGTTACCAGGCAACGCGGGCATCGCAAAAGACGCGACGTGTGTCCCTATTAACGCGACCAGTCTCGACGAAATTATAGAATTCGCCCAAAAAAAATGCGTTGATTTAGTCGTTGTCGCCACCGAAGCCCCGCTCTGCATGGGGCTTGTGGACAGGCTAGACGAATGTGGAATTGCAGCGTTTGGGCCACGAAAAAATGCCGCCAAGCTTGAGGGCAGCAAGGTTTTTTCAAAGAATATCATGAAAAAATACGCAATTCCCACGGCGGATTACGCAAGTTTTGATAATCCCAAGGAGGCAATCGCATACCTTGGCACAAAAACAAGCCTGCCGTGCGTTGTAAAGGCGGACGGTTTGGCGCTTGGCAAGGGCGTTGTTATCTGCGAAACTTATGACGAAGCAGTGTTGGCAGTTCGCCAAATAATGGAAGAAAAACAATTTGGCGAAAGCGGAAGCCGAATTATAATTGAAGAATTTTTGACAGGGCCAGAGGTCAGCGTGCTTGCGTTCACAGACGGCACAACCCTTGTGCCAATGGTAAGCTCCATGGACCACAAGCGTGTTTTCGATGGCGACGAGGGGCTGAACACAGGCGGCATGGGCGCAATTGCCCCAAATCCGTATTACACCAAGGAAATTGCCCAGACTTGCATGGACGCTATTTTCATGCCGACGATTCGGGCAATGCAGCTTGAGGGCGCGGCATTTACTGGCTGCTTATATTTTGGCTTGATGTTAA
>JAVBKH010000191.1:0-11660 GCA_031554155.1 Oscillospiraceae bacterium | reverse complement strand
ATAGAAATCTTTCATTCTTGCCATGTTTCTTCCTCCTCACCTAAAATGTTTCGCCGCATTTTGTATTTTTGCACAGGCGCTCTTTGCTGCCGTCTGCAAGGATTTTATGAGCAATGCGAGTGGGTTTGTTGCATTTGGGGCATACAAGCATAACCTTGCATGCGTGCATCGCGCCTTCTGCCTTTACAATTCCGCCCACGGCACCCTGTTTGCGGGGTTTGACGTGCTTGGTTGCAATTTGGCAGCCTTCAACGATTACCTTCTGCTCCTTGGGGCTAACCTCCAAGACCTTACCCTTTTTGCCCTTGTCCTTACCTGACAGGATTACGACTGTGTCGCCTGTTTTAACATGAATTTTATTCAATTTCGGTGACACCTCCTACAGTACTTCAGGGGCAAGGCTTAGAATCTTTAGATATTGCTTGTCGCGAAGTTCTCTTGCGACTGGTCCAAAGATACGTGTACCTCTGGGATTTTTGTCCTCTTTGATAATAACCGCTGCGTTGTCGTCGAAGCGAATATATGTGCCGTCATCTCTTCTTAGACCTTTAGCGGAACGAACAATTACAGCTTTAACAACGTCGCCTTTCTTTGTTGAGCTACCAGGCGCCGCTTTTTTAACGGAAGCCACTATAACGTCGCCAATATTAGCGTAACGTCTGCGGGTACCGCCAAGTACACGAATGCACATAAGCTGCTTTGCGCCGGTGTTGTCTGCAACATTTAGATAGGTTTGCATCTGTATCATAGCCGTTGTTCCTCCTTTCTAATTTACCTGGACAGCGAAACTGCTGCCACTACCCACGTGAGGTGGGCGCTCAAATTAGGCGAATTACTTCGCTTTTTCGATGATGTTAACTACACGCCAGTTCTTATCCTTGGAAAGAGGGCGAGTCTCCATAATCTCTACTTTATCGCCTATGCCGCACTCGTTTTTCTCGTCGTGTGCTTTAAGCTTAATTGTGCGCTTGATGATTTTCTTATAAAGAGGGTGCTGTACGCTGTCTGCAATTGCAACAACTACGGTTTTATCCATTTTGTCGCTTACAACGTTGCCTATTCTGGTTTTGCGAAGTTTTCTTTCGGACATTCTAGCTCCTCCTTCCATTAGCTGCGCCGCCCGCCACTTGCATTTGCTTTAACACAGTCTTAACTCTTGCGATGTCCTTTTTAACAAGGTTCAAACGCATAGGGTTTTCGAGCTGGTTAATGGCGTGCTGAAAACGCAGATTAAAAAGGTCGGCTTTAAGGTCGCGAAGCTTGGTGGCAAGCTCTGCCTCAGACAACTCTCTGATATCAGATACTTTCATTAGCTGTGACCTCCTCGTCCTTTTCTTTGTAAACAAACTTGCATTTAATGGGCAGCTTGTGTGCTGCAAGGCGCATAGCCTCTTTTGCAAGGTCCTCGGGCACTCCGCCGATTTCAAACATTACACGGCCTGGCTTAACAACAGCTACCCAATACTCGGGGCTACCTTTACCAGAACCCATGCGTGTTTCAGCAGGCTTTTCTGTGATAGGCTTGTCTGGAAAAATCTTAATCCAAACTTGACCGCCACGCTTAATATAGCGTGTCATAGCGATACGAGCGGCTTCGATTTGGTTTGAGGTTATCCAGCAAGGCTCTGTGGCTTGTAGGCCATAATCACCATAAGTGACCTTATTGCCGCGATGGGCTTTGCCCTTCATACGTCCACGATGAACGCGGCGATATTTAACTCTCTTTGGCAGCAACATTAGCGATTGCCTCCTTCCCGTGTGCGAGGCGCGCGTTTTGTCTCCTGCAAAACCTCTCCGGCATAAATCCAGACCTTAACGCCGATTTTTCCGTAGGTTGTATTAGCTTCGGCAAAGCCGTAGTCAATATCAGCTCTAATGGTTTGCAGCGGTATGGTGCCCTCGTGGTAATGCTCGGTTCTTGCGATTTCAGCTCCGCCTAGGCGGCCTGCAACCTGAACCTTGATGCCCTTTGCGCCAAAGCGCATTGCGCGGCCGATGCTTTGCTTCATTGCACGGCGGAAAGATACTCGGTTTTCGAGTTGAGCCGCAATAGCTTCTGAAACAAGTTGCGCATTTTTGTCGACTTGCTTAACTTCGACTACGTTAACGTAGACTGCAAGCTTGTCAGCTCTGTTTTTGTTGATGATTTCGTCGCAGGCTTTGCGAGTTTTTTCAATCTCTGTGCCGCCTTTGCCGATAACCACACCAGGTCTTGCGCAATGAATATGAATGCGGGCTTTTGTAGCGTCGCGTTCAATTTCAATTTTGGGGATACCTGCTTCAAACAGGTTTTTCTTCAAAAACTTACGGATTTTATAATCCTCAACAAGCGTGTCGCCGAAAGCGTCGTCGCGGCAAAACCAGCGTGAATCCCAGTTCTTGATTACACCGACGCGTAGTCCGTGTGGATTTACTTTTTGACCCATGGTTTACCTCCTCCTTCGGCTATTCTTCGCGCTCTTTGAGCACCATTGTAATGTGAGAGCTGCGTTTGAGTATCTTAAATGCGCGACCTTGCGCACGAGGGCGGACTCTCTTCATTGTCGGCCCAGGGCAGACAAAGCACTCTGCAACATAGAGCCTGTTTTTGTCCATATTGTGGTTGTTTTCCGCATTTGCCATTGCTGATTTAAGCAGCTTTTCCAGTGGCTCCGATGCGGACTTAGGCGTATGCTTTAAAATTGCTACCGCAACGTCTGCGCTTTTGCCGCGAATCAAATCAAGAACGATTTGCACTTTGCGGGGCGAGATGCGTATGAATTTAAGATAAGCCCTTGCTTCCATGTGTCCTTCCTCCTTTCGGGCGCTTATTTGGATTTCTTGGCCCCAGCGTGACCTCTAAAAGTTCTCGTTGGCGCAAATTCACCTAGCTTGTGGCCGACCATATCCTCGGTAACATATACTGGTACATGTTTTTTGCCGTCATGCACAGCGAATGTGTGGCCGACAAAATCGGGGAATATTGTTGATGCTCGGCTCCAGGTTTTAAGGACCTTCTTGTCCTTGGCTTCGTTCAACGCCTGAACCCTCTTGAGCAGTACAGGTTGCACAAATGGTCCTTTTTTAACACTTCTTCCCATTATTTATATGCCTCCTTTCAGCTCTACTTCGCGCCGGCGCGTTTTACGATAAATTTGTTAGATGCGTTGTGATGTTTGCGGGTCTTGTAACCAAGAGCAGGCTTGCCCCAAGGTGTAACAGGACCAGAACGGCCGATTGGGCTTTTGCCTTCACCACCGCCGTGAGGATGGTCGCAAGGGTTCATGACGGAACCGCGAACGGTTGGTCTCCAACCCATGTGGCGCTTACGTCCTGCTTTACCGATAGAGACGTTCTCGTGGTCGGTATTGCCGACTTGACCGATTGTCGCCATGCAGTTTGCGGGTACGTTGCGAAGCTCGCCTGATGGCAAACGAACGAGAGCGTATTTACCCTCTTTAGCCATTAGCTGTGCCATAACGCCTGCGCTGCGTGCTAATTGAGCGCCTTTTCCAGGGTACATTTCAACATTGTGGATAAACGTACCTGTTGGGATATTGGAAAGCGGAAGCGCGTTGCCGGGCTTGATGTCCGCTGTTTGCCCCGAGACGACTGTGTCGCCAACGTTTAGGCCGTTTGGTGCCACGATGTAGCGCTTTTCGCCGTCTTCATATTGAATTAAGCAAATGTGCGCTGAACGGTTAGGGTCATACTCCAACGTGAGAACCTTGGCAGGCATGTCAACCTTACCGCGCTTGAAATCAATGATGCGGTATTTTCTTCTGTTGCCGCCGCCACGGTGACGTACTGTGATTCTGCCGTAGCTGTTGCGTCCCGAGTTCTTCTTGAGCGGAGCTAAAAGTGAACGCTCTGGCTCTACCTTTGAAAGGTTGGCATAGCTTGTGACAGTCATTTGACGTCTTGCGGGAGTGGTTGGTTTAAAAACTTTAATCGCCATAACTAATTCACTCCTTCTTAAACCATGGACTCGAAGAACTCGATGCCCTTGGATTTTTCTGTCAGCGTTACAATGGCTTTTTTCCAACTTGCAGTGTAACCCTGATAACGTCCCTGACGTCTTAGTCTACCATGCACATGCATAGTGTTAACACTTTTGACTTCTGTTCCTGGGAACAAAGCCTCGACTGCCTTGCCGATTTCGATTTTATTAGCGTTTTTTGCGACGTTGAAAGTGTATTTCTTCATCTGCACGCCTTGCATACTGCGCTCTGTAATAATAGGGCGGAGTATGATGTCTTGTGGTGATTTCATTATGCGTACACCTCCACAATCTTGTCTATGGCGTCCTTAGCGACAATGAACTTGCCACAGTTGAGGACATCATATACATTAAGTGTGTTGACCGCAGCAGTCTTGACAAACGGAATGTTGGCTGCACTCTTCACGACCATTTGGTCTGCGACCGCGGTCACGATTAGCGCTCTTTTTTCAACACCGAGAGCCTTTAGCATGGCAACAACTGCCTTGGTTTTGTAGCCGTCAAACTTAATGCTGTCGACTACGATAATTTCGTTAGCAAGTGCCTTTGCCGAAAACGCAGACTTAATTGCAAGACGCTTAACTTTTTTGTTGAGCGAGTAGCTGTAGTCGCGAGGTTTTGGGCCTAAAGCAATGCCACCGTGTCTCCATTGAGGAGCGCGGATTGAGCCTTGACGAGCGTGGCCTGTGCCTTTTTGGCGCCATGGCTTGCGACCGCCGCCGCTAACTTCTGTTCTTGTAAGCGTGGATTGTGTTCCCTGACGCTGATTGGCGAGGTAATTCACAACTGCGGCGTGCAAAACGGATTTGTTTGGTTCAATCCCAAAAACTGCTGCATTCAGCTCCATTTCGCCCACACTTTTGCCCTGCATATCATATACTGTTACTTTTGGCATAGTTGTTCCTCCTCCCTTACGCGTTCTTTACTGCGTCTGTGATGTAAACAATTCCGCCCTTAGGGCCAGGAATTGCACCCTTTATCGCAATAAGGTTATTTTCGACATCAATTTTGACTACGTTAAGGTTTTGAATAGTTACGCGCTCAACACCCAAGTGACCGGCCATTTTCTTGCCTTTCATAACTCTTGATGGTGTGGAGCAAGCACCTAGCGAGCCTCCGTGTCTGTGGATAGGGCCGCCGCCGTGGCTTGCGCGCTGTTTTGCGAAGTTGTGGCGCTTAATTGTACCAGCGTAGCCTTTACCTTTTGATGTTCCGCAAACATCAATCTTGTCGCCAACATCAAACATGTCCGGCTTAATAACGTCTCCGATGTTCAGTTTTGAACAATCTCCCAGACGAAATTCTCTAAGATGACGCTTGACAGGCAGGTCGTTCTTCGCAAAGTGACCCTTGCGGGGCTTGTTTGCGTTCTTGTCAGCGATGTCGCCATAACCGAGCTGCACAGCTTCATAGCCGTCGTTTTCGGTTGTCTTTTTCTGGACGACTACGCATGGGCCGGCTTCTACAACTGTTACCGGTATTACCTTGCCGCGTTCATCAAAAATCTGGGTCATGCCGATTTTTTTGCCTACGATGCACTTTTGCATTTTGTTTTCCTCCTTCAGTTATTGGTTGACCGAAAAGTTTCCTATTCCGCCAACATGACTTTTCCTTTGTTAAAGCTTAATTTCAACTTCAACGCCGGCAGGGAGCTCAAGGCTAGTAAGGGCTTCCATTGTTTTGTTGGAAGGTCTTAGAATGTCTATGAGCCTTTTGTGGGTGCGTTGCTCAAATTGTTCGCGGCTATCTTTGTACTTGTGTACCGCGCGCAATATTGTTACGATTTCCTTTTCGGTGGGCAGTGGAATAGGGCCGCTAACGCGTGCGCCTGTTCTTTTTGCGGTTTCGACTATCTTCGCGGAAGAAGCGTCCACCAACTGCGGGTCGTAACCCTTGAGCCTGATTCTGATTTTGTCTTTGACTGCCACTGTTCATCGCCTCCTGTAAAAATTCCCGTTAGGCTATTTGTTTTCGTGAACACGCACCCGTGTGTCTCATTTTTCAGCATATAAAAAACCAGCTAAACCACAAAAGTTTACCTAGGACTTTTTGCTTCTTATTGAAACACGTGGAGCCGTTGTCACGCTAAAGTCGCGCAAGAACGTTGTCCATCAAAAAAGTCGCCCGGTTTAAAATCGGACATACTCGGCAGAAATTACCCGCTAAACGCGGCAACCTCCTGCTTCATCGCATATCTGTGCAGTCACGCTTAAATATATTATCAAATATTTCCGCGTAATGCAAGTGTTTTTTACAAAAACCTCAAAAAAAGTTTTGTAAAATATCATATACTATATATAAGTAGATTTTTTATTGTTTTTACTCTTTATTTTGCTTTACTTTATTTTCTTCAAAATTTTTTTTATTTTTGTCCGGCGTAATTTCCCCGAGAACTTCTACCTTTTTGCGCACAGTATTTGCAAGGTCAATAGTCTCATTAAACCTTCTGAAAAGCTCCTTATACTTTGATTCTTCATTTGTCATACTGCTCATTCCCCTATAATAGTTACCCCTATACTCGTGTAACAAATATATTACAACAATAATGAGGTAAATGTCAATATACCCACCATTGTGATAGGCTATAAATATGGAGGATTTAAATTATGTATGAAAAAGCTAGCATTTTTGAAATGAAAGAATATGGTAAAATTTGCATAGTAATTAAATCCGAAATGGAGAAATCTAAGATTACTAGGAATAAGCTCGCCAAGCTCACAGGCGCGCGCTATGATGTGATTAATCGGTATTACAATAATTCCATCGAACGCATGGACCTTGATGTTCTCGCGCGAATTTGCTTCGTCCTTGGTTGCGAAATTTCTGATATACTAAAATATGAAAAGCCATAATTAGCGTTCATGCCTGTGCTTGTTTGTTTGTTTGACATTTAATGCTAAGTTATGATAAAATGGTTAATTAGAAAAAAACAAATCAAAACACAATTTTGTGGGGGTAAAACAATGTCGGCAAAATATATCTTTGTAACAGGCGGCGTGGTTTCTGGGCTTGGTAAGGGCATAACGGCAGCATCGCTTGGCCGCTTGCTAAAAGAGCGCGGCTACCGTGTAACGCTGCAAAAATTTGACCCATATATAAATGTAGACCCAGGCACAATGAGCCCATACCAACACGGCGAGGTTTTCGTCACTGACGACGGCGCAGAAACCGACCTTGATATTGGCCACTACGAGCGATTTGTCGACGAAAATCTGTCGATAAACTCAAGCGTGACAAGCGGCAAGATTTGGTGGCACGTTTTAAATAAGGAGCGTCGCGGAGATTATCTCGGCGGCACAGTGCAGGTGATTCCCCACATCACCAATGAAATCAAAGAGCGAATCTATCGCCTCGGTAATTCGGGCCACACCGATATTGTTATAACCGAAATCGGCGGCACAGTGGGCGACATTGAAAGCCAACCATTTTTGGAGGCTATTCGCCAATTCGTAACAGAGGTTGGCCGCGAAAATGCACTATATATACACGTGACTCTTGTGCCCTATATTGCAGGCAGCAACGAGCTGAAATCCAAGCCAACACAGCATTCCGTTAAGGAGCTGCTTTCCTTTGGTATTCAGCCAAACGTTATAGTTTGCCGCAGCGAGCTTGAGCTGCCAGAGGACATTCGCAAGAAGCTTGCGCTTTTCTGCAACACACGAGAAGCCGATATTATCCAAAACCTTACCGCGGAATCGCTGTACGAAGTCCCGCTTATGCTTGAGCGAGAGGGCCTTGCCAAAGCAGTTTGCCACCATTTGCAGCTCAAAAATATTGAGACTCCCGACCTTACAAAATGGACAAGCATGGTCAAGCGCATGAAAGATGCCCCAAGCGAAGTTACAATCGGCGTGGTCGGCAAGTACGTTTCCCTCCCCGACGCTTATATCTCCATTACAGAAGCCCTTCGCCACGCGGGTATCACAAACGATGCCAAGGTCGAAGTAAAGCTCATTAACTCCGAGGAAATAAACGCTGAAAACGTAGAGAAAATGCTAAGCGGCTGCAAGGGAATTGTTGTTCCTGGCGGCTTTGGTGAGCGCGGAATCAACGGCAAGCTTGAAGCTACACGCTATGCCCGCGAAAATAAAATTCCGTTCCTAGGCGTATGCCTTGGTATGCAAATGGCCGTTGTGGAGTTTGCTAGAAATGTTCTCGGCTACAAGGACGCTTCCTCTAGCGAATTTGAGGAATTTTCCGAAAACCATGTCATTCATATAATGCCAGAGCAGGAGGACGTCACCGACAAGGGCGGCACTATGCGTCTTGGCTTGTATCCCTGCAAAATCACACCAGACTCAATTTCCTCAAACGTTTATGGCGAAGAGCTGATTTACGAGCGTCACCGTCACCGCTACGAATTCAACAACAAATACCGCGACGAATTCGTAGAAAAGGGAATGCAGGTTATCGGCGTTTCCCCCGACCAAAAGCTTGTGGAAATCGTCGAAATAAAGGAACACCCTTGGTTTGTGGGCGTTCAGTTCCACCCAGAATTCAAGAGCCGCCCCAATCGTCCGCACCCACTATTTGCGGGGCTTGTTGGCGCTGCCCTAAAGGTTTAAAATGCTAATCTTTGATTCAAATAGCCCAGAGCAAACCGAAAAATTTGCCGCAGAGCTTGCAGGAAAACTTGTCTGCGGAGATGTCATCGCATATCGCGGTGGCTTGGGCGCAGGCAAGACCGCTTTTACTCGCGGGCTTGCTTTAGGACTTGGCATTACCGACGACGTTTGCAGCCCCACCTTTGCGCTGATGAACGTTTACAAAGGCGATGCGGCCACGCTTTACCACTTTGATATGTACCGCGTGGCAGGCTTTGACGCACTTTACTCCACAGGATTTTTCGATTACCTTGATGGCGACGGTATTCTCGCCATTGAATGGAGCGAAAATATCGCGGACGAGCTGCCCGAAAACACGATTACCATAACGCTTACACCAACAGGTGAGCAAAGTCGGCGAATAGAAGTGCAGGGAGGCAGTCGCTTTTGAATATACTAGCGCTTGATACCTCTGCTAAAGCTGCAAGCTGTGCAATATACAAGGACGACGTTTTGCTTGCCGAAAGCTTTTGCAACGCCAATCTCACTCATTCTCAAACCATAATGCCTATGGTGCGTGACATGCTTGCTTCGTCCGCCTGTAGTCTTGCCAATGTCGATGCTTTTGCCGTTTCAGTGGGGCCTGGTTCTTTTACTGGGCTTAGAATAGGCATTTCGGCTGTAAAGGGCATGGCAATGGCGACTAACACCCCTTGCATTGCAGTCTCCACTCTTGAGGCTTTGGCATATAATCTCACATGTTTCAGCGGCATTGTTGTTCCTGTAATGGACGCTCGCCGTGAACAAGTTTACACCTCCATTTTCAAAAGCGGCGACGCTCCGCTTCGTCTAACTGACGACGAAGCCATTTCAATTGCCGAGCTTGCCGAAAAGCTGAAAGCCTATACCGAGCCAATAATGCTTGTGGGCGACGGCGCATGTCTCTGCTTTAAGGCAATGTCGGCCACGCTGCCAAATCTAAGAATAGCCCCAGAAAATCTACGCCACCAACGCGCCGCAAGCGTTTGTCAAGCTGCGCGCAACTTGGCAGCACAAAACGCCCAAGCCCTTGCAACGGCAGAAAGCCTTGACCCTGTTTACTTGCGGCTGCCACAGGCCGAGCGCGAAAGGCTTGAAAAAAGCTTGAGCTAACCACGTCTAAATAAGTTAAATATATAGAATAAACGGAGGTTCACAATGGAAAACAAACCTGTAATTTTCAACCACCCTCTTATTCAACACAAGCTGTCGTTAATTCGCGACAAAAACACTGGCTCAAAGGAATTTCGCGAGGTCATATCTGAAATTTCAATGCTAATGTGCTACGAAGCAACGCGAGATTTGCAACTAGAAGAAGTCACTGTTGAAACACCTGTAGCAACAGCGCACACACAGGTAATCGCAGGCAGAAAGCTTGCCTGTGTGCCGATACTTCGCGCAGGCCTTGGCATGGTTGACGGAATTCTCAATCTTATTCCTGCGGCAAAGGTTGGCCATATCGGTATGTATCGCGACCCTGAAACCTACACACCCGTTGAATATTACTGCAAACTCCCCGCAGATATTCAAGAGCGCGACGTGCTAGTGCTCGACCCCATGCTTGCAACAGGCGGCTCGGCTGTTGACGCGATTAATCTAATCAAGGAAAAGGGCGTAACTAGCATAAAATTCCTTTGCATAATTGCAGCGCCAGAAGGTCTGCGCACATTGGTCACAGCCCACCCAGACGTTCAGATTTATTGTGCTGCGCTAGACGACCACTTGAATGAGCACAACTACATTGTCCCTGGCCTAGGCGACGCAGGCGACCGAATTTTCGGCACAAAATAAATGACGGCCAATATTATATTCAGTTTAGACCGCGTGATGCCATATTTTTTGCTGATTGTGCTGGGAGTAATCTTTCGCAGAACTGGCTTGGTATCACGCGAATTTTTTGGCTTGGCAAATCGCTTCACCTTTCGTGTGGCGTTGCCGTTTCAGCTTTTTTGCAATATCTCACAAATTGACAATAATCACCCAGTTGCCAAGCGCTTTATGCTGTTTGTGCTTTTAGTCACGCTTCTTTCTTTCGTACTCATCTGGGCAGTGACCGAGCTTATTTACCGAAAACAAAAGCATTTAATCGGCACACTTGTGCAGGGGGCTTTTCGTGGTAACTTTGTGCTTTTAGGCGCACCAATCGCAGCATCGGTGCTCGGCGATGGAGCTATGCAATTTGCTTCGCTGACGTCTATTATAGTAATTCCTACATATAATATTCTTTCAGTGGTGGTGCTAATTGCCAGAGGCAAGTCAGACGAGCCGCAAAGCATCTCGCGCGTAATTAAGGGAATCGCCACAAATCCGCTGATAATCGGAATCTTTTGCGCAATCCCAATAATGCTTTTACAAATAAAGCTGCCCACTATGGTAGCCCAAACCTTAACATATGTAGGGCAGACGGGTACACCACTTGGCTTGCTTTCAATCGGCGGAATGCTCACTTGGGGGGACGCCACCAAACGCATACGGCCCGCTCTTTATTCGGCCTTAATCAAAAACTTTATTCTGCCCGCCTGTGTCATGGCACTAAGCTACCAACTCGGTTTTCGAGGAGAAGAGCTGCTTGTTTTGCTCGTCATGTGCGCTGCACCTGTCGCAATAAGCACTTACTCCATGGCGGCGGAAATGGGCGGCGACGCTCCGCTTGCCTCGAATATTTTAATATTGTCCACACTCTTTTCTGGCTTCACGCTTGCAGTTGGAATTTATCTGCTAAAAACGCTATCTTTAATTTGATTTATAAACGCACCCTGCCACGAGGTTAAAACAATGCAGCTAATCGACCCCGCTCCCGCCAAGGCAACGTTAGAACAAGGCTTTTCCTACATCAAAAAAGGTGACTTGGGCAAGGCTATCGCAGTCATGGACGAACTTATCGCCCGCGACCCGTATCTTGCACAGGCTTATTGGGGTCGCGCTCTTTGCTTTGAGTATCGTGCGCTGAATTTTGAGGACATCGCCCTTGCAATCAGCGACTACAGCAAAAGTATAGTGTATTCCGACGAGCCGTCGTCACTTTCCTATGGTCGACGCGGCATACTTTATTTTAAGTCCGCAAAGTTTGAGGAAGCGTTGGCAGACCTTACAAAGGC
>JAVBKH010000244.1:0-5526 GCA_031554155.1 Oscillospiraceae bacterium | reverse complement strand
GCCGCTTTACGGTTGGTACTACAAATCTGCAAACGACAGAACGCCGTCATGGACAGGTGTAAAGTACCTCTACAATTTTCTCACCACAAACAAAGGTGTAGGCCCTTATGCAACCTCCACCGACATTACAAAAATGCAAATTGGCGATATTATTCAGCTTGCAACTTATCTACCAGAGTTTCACCACACGCTTGTAGTTGTTGAGGTCGGGGACATTCCCACGAAAGACAACATTATCATTTGCGCCCACTCATATGATAGCCTCGACCGTCAGCTTAGCAGCTACGAGATTTCCCAGATAAGATATTTGCATATTGAGGGCGTGAGGAAGTAACGTAAGACGATATTATGCCATAAATACCCGATTATATGACAATTATGTGTATTGTGTATTAAATTTTTGTATTATATTATTACAACACTTGCCGTTTGATTCAAAATAAAAATTTGGAGGTAAATTAATGAAAATATCAAACGGTTACGATTCCTACAACTATCAGCAGACAAAAACACAAAACACAGACGGGGACACAGGTTTTTCCGATATGCTTGAAGCAAGCGCAAAAGCCACAGGCGAAGAAACAGTCTCCGAAAAGACAGAAGGCACTACCAATACCACAGCGCAAGCAGCCGCAGACACAAATGTAAACGAAATTTTTGAGCAGATGACAAGCCAATCAGCAGTGAACCGACCCAAGGTGGAGGACACAAGCACAACAAAACCTAGCGATGACAAAGTGGAAGACACCGCAAAAACTTTAGAGAACAGTCGTGCTTATTATAGTATTGCCGCAGGTCAAGGCGTTGACACCACGAGACGCATCAACGAGGAAGCAACAGGTGAAGCAACGCTTACTCCTGAACAAATCGAAATGCTGAGCGAAAAATACGATGTGGATAACTTGACTCCCCAACAGCAATACGACCTGCTCTGCGACCTCACCGATATGAACGCTATCTCCGCAGAAGACGTTTACCGTTCATGCATGAGGATTGCGCCAACAATCAATAATCTTGCTAATGCTGTTGCTGTGCCGGCTGACAACGTTTTGCTGCCAAGCATCTACAACGACCAGAAACAACCGACGCTGCTCGAGAGCTTGACGAGCGGACTTCAGCAAGAGCGTGATGGCTACGCCTACATGCTTGAGCTTAGTCGAGATTCCGAAAAATTCGATAAGCTTTCAGACAAAGAAAAAGAAATATTTTCACAGAATAAGGACTTCGCACCACATTTTGAAGCAATGATTGACTCCCACCAAAAGCTTGCGAATGTGCTCTCGCTACTTTTACGCAACAACAAAAGCACTGCTGACGACGCGCTGAAAAATTACGGCCCAAATGCGCCTGAAGAAGTCAAGGACGCTTGGACCAAAGCCGCCGAGGAAACAGGCTACAATCCTAATGGCACTGACGAAAACGGCAAAGTTACACATATAACCCAACTGTACCTGCAAGCTTCGCCCAAAGCAGGCGACGACAAGCCCGCCATCAACGGCAATGATGTGCTCGGCTCAAGCGTTAGTTCTGCAAGAGATGCTGTTTCAGAAATGCTTGCTGCCCTTGAAGAAAAGCTCAAAGACCCGACGCTCACGCAAAAAGAATCGTATGAGAAAGAAAAAAGCTTTTATCAAGCATTTCTCAACAATCTCGATGAATAAAAGCATGTTCGGAAAGTGACTTTGACTAAGCTACATAATAATTAGAAAAAACGGTCGGAACTTCCGACCGTTTTTATTTTAGTAAAGCCTAAATATTAAAGAATATGGTGCTCCGTTTCAATTTTCATTGCTTTTTCGCGAAGTTCCTCCATGTCCATAAAAGCGCGTGTGCTCTCCGTTTGGATTGACGCATTAATCGCGTCCAAAGTAAAGTTCCAAGTACGCGCGTCGCCATTTGAATTGATAATCACACCATAGCTAAATACTTCCGTTCCCGCTTGGTGAGCGGCCTCAAGGTAGCTTTTCTCCGCTTGCTGTAGCCCTTGTATGCTTGATTCCATCTCTGCCGCAAATAGCGGGTCGTCAATCATGCGGTGTAGCAATCCTTCGGAAAGCATCATGCCGCCAATACCTGTCAGCTCGGCAATATCGCCGCTGAACTCGCCAATAGAGAAAATTGAGTCAGGGTATTCCATCTCCAAAAAAGTCAAATACGCGTTAATTGAATCTGGCCTTGGAACTTCATGGCCAACAGGCCCTGTGTTGCTTGTAACAAGCGCAGGGTTGTCGATTTTTTTCGCCTCTTTTTCTTTTTCGGCGCGCCTCGCTTTTAGCGCATCTTCATAAGCTGTGGCACTTGTGTGCTGCACATCGGAATCATAGTTAATCTCAAAGTCAGTAATTGAAGACATTAAAATCTCTCCAGTCATTATGTAAATATAGTTTAATTATATATTTTATTTTATCACTTGTAAACTGTCAGCTTGAATTTTTGTTGATTTACTGATACACTTAATATAGTCAAAATTTTGTAGAATAATTGAGGGAAAAAAAATGCAGCCCAAAGATAATAAACCCGCGCCGAAGCGCGAACCTACTTTGATGGAGAAAATGGCCGCGCAGGGCAGACTTTCGCAAACACCGCAGCCACAGCCACAAGCAAGGCAGACCCTTATAACTAAGGAGCGTCCACAACGGAGTGAAGCCGAAAAAAAGCAGCAGGCCGCTGAACTAGCCCAGAGACTGGGTGCACAAATGTCACCAAAGCCGCAAGCACCAACCAAAGAGGATAAAATTCGTGAAATGGTTGAAAGCGACCCAGCAAAAGCGGCTGAATTGCTTAGAGAAATGTTTTTGAAAGACAAATAGAGTTGATTTTATACAAAAATGTTCCTTGGGGAACATTACGGAGGCTAAAATATGTCTTCTGAACTAAAAAAATTCAAGTTTCAAAGCTCTGACGGCAACCACAAGTTGACTGGGTACGTTTGGAGTCCTACAAACGCGCAGATTTACGGAGTCGTACAAATTATCCACGGTATGCGCGAACACATGGGCAGATATGCCGATTTTGCCGCATTCCTAAATGCAAAAGGGTATGTTGTCTATGGCAGCGACCATCTTGGTCACGGTGAATCCGCAAAAGAAAGTTGCAGCTATGGCTATATTAGCGAGAAAAACGGCGCAACATATCTCGTGAATGATTGCCACCGTCTCACAGAAATTATAAAAAAGCAAAACCCAGACGTGCCGATTTTTTTGCTTGGTCACAGTCTTGGCTCATTTATCGGCAACATTTATGTGACGCATTATGCAAAGGACATTGCAGGCTACATTTGCATGGGAACGGGCGGCGAAAATCCATTTGCCGCTGTTGGTCGTGTGATTGCGGCAGGGCTTTCAAGATTTGGCTATTCAAAAAAAGAAGGCAAGCTTCTCGATAAAATTGCATTTGGCAATTTTAATTCGCACTTCGAGTTTGAAGCGTCAAAAAGCGCATGGTTAAGCCGTGACTACAAAATTGCAGAAGCTTTTGATAACGACGAGCACACAAAGGCTTTGTTTACAAACGGCGCTTTTTGCGACATGCTTGACTTGCAAATGGCGGCGACAAGCAAAAAGTGGGCAAGGTGTGTGCCAAAAAATCTTCCTATTTTGCTTGTTTCTGGCACAGACGACCCCGTTGGTGATTACGGCAAAGGTGTCACAAGCGTGTATGAAAGGCTTAAAAAAGCAGGTGCCAACGTAACTTGCAAGCTTTATTTAAATGCTAGACACGAAATTTTAAACGAGCTTAATAAAGAAGAAGTTTACTTCGACTGTTATTCTTGGATGGAAGATAATAAATATCAATAAAATTACCCCGCAAATAATTCGTATTTCGAACTATTTGCGGGGTAAACTTTATCAATTAAACTTATTCGCTTGCGTAATTATCAAAGTAGCCTTTAATTAAAATTACAGGCGTGCCTTTATCGCCGCTGCCGCTAACAAGGTCGCAAAGACTTCCGATTAAATCGGTTAAGCGGCGTGGAGTTGTGCCTTCCGTCTCTTCTTTGCCCATGAGATTTGCGCGCTTGGATTTAATGCGTTCAACAATTGCGTCGCGGGCTTCATCGCCCTTTTTGTCTGCAAATTCGTTGTCAGCGATATATTTAAGCTTTAGCTCATTGGGCAGGCCGATAAGTCCTGGCGTGTAAGCAGGGGAGACAACTGGGTCTGCAAGCTCCCAAATTTTGCCAACAGGGTCTTTAAAAGCGCCGTCGCCGTACACCAGTACCTCAACGTCCACACCTGTGCGCTCTTTCATAAGCTTTTGTACACGGTCCACAAATTTCTCGCACGAATGCGGGAACAGTTTGACTCTGTTTTCTGTCGCTTTATTTGAGCCTAACAGGCCGTAGTCAGTATTAAATCCGCTGCCATTTACGCTGCTGTTTAAAATTTCGTCAAGGCCTATAACTTTTTCTGCTCCACCTGTGAGCAGGCGACGCTTGGTTTGGTTGCGTGTGTGAATGTCTGCTGCAATAACGTTTTTAGTATATTTTAGAATCTCACGTGGGTCATTTGCCAAGATAATTTCGGCATTGTTGCCGAGTGTGCGGTAAAGCTCCATATAGTCAATCGCTGTAAATTCATGCTTAATTTCGCCGAACAACTCGCGGAATTTTGCTTCAGTAAGCGCATCACTGTAGGGGTCGACATTTTTTTCGTAAAGCTTGTCTTGGCTTATCAAGTGGTTGCCAACCTCGTCAGATGGGTAGCTTAGCTGAATATACAGCTTATCTGCTCCAGCGGCTATTCCTTTGAGCAGCATGGAAAAGCGGTTACGACTTAGAATAGGGAACACAACTCCGACTGCGCCGCTTGGGAACTTTGCGCGAACATCTGCACCGATTTGCTCAACCGTTGCGTAGTTGCCTTGTGCTCTTGCAACCACAGCCTCGGTAATTCCAATAACATCGCGTTCGCCAAGCTTTATGCCTGTTTCCTCGCAGTTTGCAATTATGGAATCCACGACGATTTGTGGCAGGTCATCGCCCTCACGAATAATAGGAGTACGAACGCCCATAGCCATTGTGCCAACAGTTCTCATACTTTTACACCCTTTCCGTTTCGCGTATATGTTAATATTATAACAACAAAACCAACGAAATCAATTATACACCAAATATGAAAAAAAATCCAGTGTTTTTTTCTGAAATAAAACTTGCAAAAAGACTTTAACTATCACACTTTTGATGCAATTCTTGCTGCTTTTTTGGGGTCATAAAAATTCACCTCCCCGCATAATATCAATATGGGGAGGCGATAACATGGACAATATTTTCCAAATAAACAAACCTTATCCGCAACCTGTTGGACTTGCCGAAAACAAGCGCGTCGCGCGGCTGCTGCTTAAAAGCTATTGCGGAACATGCTCCGAAATGACCTCAGTAAACCAGTATATGTACCATTACCTTAAGGCAATTGGCGGCAACGCCCACGTGCCAGACGCTTTGCGCGCAATTGCAGAGGTTGAGCTTAGGCATTTATATTTGCTTGGCAGCTTGATTCGTCAGCTTGGGGTGAATCCTAAGCTGCG
>JAVBKH010000114.1:0-6764 GCA_031554155.1 Oscillospiraceae bacterium | reverse complement strand
GGTGTAATCGGATAAATTGCCGCTACATCTGTGAACGCATAGCTTACGTGTGCAGCAGCAGTGTTGCCGTCCATAGTTTTCATTTTTCTTGCCATTTAATAAATTTCCTCCCTCTAATTATATATAAATGTTAAATAAACGTGCCTTGTTAAATATTAGCACTTTTTCCTCCAAATGTAAACCGAAATAACGGTTTTTGTGAAAAAAGAAAACGACAAATTTAAATGATTACCGACACGCCTATTTGGGGAGGATTTATTTCGCTACGCTACAACGAAATGTTTGTCGAGAATTTTCATGACAGCGACCGCTCCAATTGCTGTGATTATTGTTTCTGGCAGCATAAAACTTCCGTTGTATTGCAGCGAGTACAGCCACACAGGCGCGCCTTCTGGCGCGTAGCCGCCCCAAATCAAAATCCCAGACAAAAAGCTGCAAAGGAATCTTAAAAAACCTGTGACAGCAGCTCCCACCGCAACGCCAACCGAGCGGCTTTTGAAGCCTTTTGCAAACAGACAAGCTGTCCCCATCAAGGCAAAGGCGATAATGTAGTCAAGCAAAATACAGCCGAGCATTGCAAGAATGGTTGTGCACAAAAGCACGCTTTTCATACCGAGTGTCATTTGGATTATGCCATGCACAAGGCTTGCTAAAACTCCCCACTTAACGCCATGCCTGTACGACACCACCAAAAGCGGCACCATGCTGCAAAGCGTTATTGAGCCGCCCATTGGCATTTCAAAAATCGGTATGTAGGCGAGCGCCGTGGACATTGCAATCATCAGCGCACTTTCCACCAAGATACGGGTTTTGTTCATATTCATTTTTGCATGCTCCTTTTTCATAATAAAACAAAAAAGCTGCACAACCCGAAAAGGTCGTGCAGCATAGAATATCTAAGCTTTTTTGACTCCCTCCGCTGGCATTATCCAGTTCAGGTTAAAGGGTGCGAAGTCTCAATTAACTCCATCTCAGCCGAAAAAATTCAGCTCCCCTGCTATTTGTTTGTGTTTTTATTATATATCTATTTTTTATCTGTGTCAATATCTTGACAAAACTTCTTGCGTACGCTATAATTATCTAGCATTTAGATTTGCAGGTGTAGTTCAATGGTAGAATTCTAGCCTTCCAAGCTAGTTACGTGGGTTCGATTCCCATCACCTGCTCCAGCAGGCAGCTTGAAGCTGCACACACATCGCTCCTTGCTTTCTGCAGGGAGCGTATTTTTGTGCCCGAACGTTTTTGCGCATCTAATATTTCAACGTGTACCGTTGGATACTGCTTAACATTTTTTAATAGAAAAATATTAGAAAATATTTCCTTTAATCATTGTTTGATTATTCTTTAAGATGTATAATGAATTAATCTATATTTTATTTAAGGAGATTCAAATGAAAAAATTGTTTTCGTTAGCGTCATTAGTCCTTTCCGCTGCGTTGCTTGTCGCACCTGTCTCAGCGGCGGCTCCTGCGGATACGTCCGCCATGTCCAAGCCAATCATATCCGAAGCCACAAAATTGTACGCCGAATATTCAAAAGCTATGCAGGGCGTAAAATCAATGGAACTTGAAATTTCAACCGCCTCAACATATGGTATAAACGATATTATATTAACCGAACCACTTACCACATCGGGAACGGCAAAATGGCGAATTACCGCGCAAAACGAGTTTGAACTTGAGTCACATATGGGTGACGGTCAATCGAACGATAGCGGCAACATATATTACAAGGACGGCTACTTGTATTTTAACAACAAGGGCGAGGAAAAGTACAAATACAAGGCAGAGCCTGTCGCCGCGCTTACCTACGTTATGGGCTTTGATAACTACGCAGACGCCACCGCAGACATTCTTGACAAAGCTTCTGTACGCGCTGTAAGCACTGGAATGGACGTGGGCAAGCTGCTCAACTACGAGCTCACGCTTAGCGATTTTGCAGGAAGTGGAAACTTGGCAATGGAAGAAATTTACAAATTAACAGGCGATAAAGACAAAAATTTCGACATCAAACTTCGCAACTTTAGCAACAACCTCACCGTGGACAAAGACGGCAAATTCAACTCTGGCGCATACACTTTTGATGTTGATATAGCCTTAAAAGACCTTCTCATGACAATGAAAATAAAGTTTAACAGCAAAGTAATTTCGTACAACAAGGTTAATAAAATCTCTTTCCCTGATGATTTAAAAACTTATAAAATTGTTGACGCAAGCAGTATCTCTTCGCTGAAATAATAAATTCCACATGTGTGGTTTTCGCCTGCGGCAAATGCCGCAGGCATTGTTTTGCGATTTTGGATTGAAAACACCTTGACAATACGTGCCACAATAGGTATAATAACCTAGTCAGCCGAATATTTTTAGTAGTATGCGCCAATAGCTCAGCAGGATAGAGCAACTGCCTTCTAAGCAGTAGGCCGGGGGTTCGAGTCCCTTTTGGCGCGCCAAATTGAAGCTGACACTTACGCTCGTTGCTTTGTGTAACGGGCGTTTGTTTTAAGGAGGAGCACTATGAATAAGCCTGTATTAATAATTATGGCGGCGGGTCTTGGTAGCAGATACGGTGGTCTAAAGCAAATTGCACCTGTCGACGAACAAGGTCATATTATTATTGATTTTTCGCTGTTTGACGCAAATCGAGCAGGATTTGAAACGGTAATTTTTGTAGTATCCAAGCTATATGAAAAGGATTTTAGGGAAGTAATAGGCGACCGTGTAGCTAAAAAAATGAATGTACTGTACGCACATCAGCTTTTGGATGCATTGCCACAAGGTTTTACAACGCCAGAAGGTCGAGTTAAGCCATGGGGAACAGCACACGCGGTATTAAGTGCAAAAAATCTTGTTAATTCACCATTTGCGGCGATTAACGCCGACGATTTTTACGGCGAGACCGCATTTCGCGAGATATATGATTTCCTAGCAAACAAAGCGGACGAGAAGCATCATGCTATGGTTGGCTACCAAATCGAAAACACCCTTACAGAAAACGGCCACGTGGCGCGCGGCGTTTGTAAAACTCAAGGCGACAATCTGGTGGAGATTGTTGAGCGCGTACATATTGAGTCGCGGCCAAATGGTGCTGCCTACACCGAAGACGACGGCGCAAGCTATACGTTTTTACCCGCAGGCACAACAGTCTCCATGAATATGTGGGGATTTGCCAAGAACATGATGGACGAAATCGAAAACCGTTTTGCAGCTTATTTATCGGAAAATCTGCCCAGTAACCCGCTAAAGTGCGAATACTTTTTGCCACTGATTCCAAATGCACTTCTTCATGAAGGCAAAGCGGAAATCAAGGTTTTGCCAACCCCCGACAAATGGTACGGCGTTACATATACCCAAGATATGCCCGTTGTAAAGGCGGCAATTGCCAAAATGAAAGCCGAGGGCAAGTACCCGCAGCATTTGTGGGCATAAATTTGCATAAATTTTAAAGCCTCCCATTGCGGGAGGCTTTTTTATTGGCGGGAGTATGTGGGAATCGGACCCACCTAAGCTGCGGTTGGCAACTATCAACGGTTTTGAAGACCGCGGGACACACCAGCGCCCATCTACTCCCATATATAATGCCGCTTTTGTTAGCATTGGTTGTTTGCTACAGGCGGCAAAAAGGCGGCGGTTTTCCCGCCGCCTTAATCAATATTCTAAACCTTCGCGAGAACTGTGTCAGTCACAACGATGTAACCGCCTTTAGTTGTCTGGAATCTCAAATATTTATTGTTGTCAATGCTGTATCCGTTTTTGCCAAGATTAATCTTGTTTGCGATACCATTTTCTGGGTTAAAGTAATAAAAATTGAGAGCGGTTGTTTTCATCTTGGAGACGTCTGCTTTTGCCCCAACTGTTACTGTGCCACCAAAGCTGCCTGTTTGGTCAAGCTTAATTACTGCAAACTTTGCCTTGGGATTAGCTTTCGAAAAAGCGGCGGCTACATCTGCAACAGTGGCTTTATCAACACGAACGCCTGTCTTTATTGCAGTTTTGTTTTTTGTGAAACCTGCTGGATTTATCGTTAGCTGACCCTGTGTGGATTTGCCCGTAGAGGTCAATGTACTAACAGTAATTGATACGCTCTTTTTGTTTTTTGTGCCCCAACTTGCGGCAGATTTTAGTGCAGCAATTGGTAAACTGTCCACAGCTTTTAAGCTAACGGAAGCGACTTGGCCAGATTTTGCTTTGCCAAGCGCTGCCACGATTGATTCAGAAGTGACCGTATTTTCATCTGGGGGAGTAGTTTCTTCTTCATTATTGTCAGACGATTCTTCGCCTGCTTTGCCTTGATGGAAAAGTTGAACCCAATATACTGTTTTATCTGTTTCAACACATGCAACTGCCGTAGCTGTAAACTTTGGTTCAATAATGTTGTCGTAGTGGTCAGGGCTGTCAATCCAACCCAGAGAGACGGTCTCGGCATCGTATTGCGCGCCACCTGCGAGGTTTTCGCCGTTGGCGTACTTGCTAACGGTAACCCATTCGCTTCCGTCGGGGCGTGTGTGGGACAAATACGGGGAATTATCTATGAGATATTGCTCAAGTGCGCGCTGAATGGCTGGCTGAACAAGCTCTGGCATCCACTCAAGCGGGGCGAGGCCTTTTTCTTTTCGGGCAGCGTTAATATACGGCAGCACTTTTTTTGCAGGCGCTGAATAATTTATACCCGTGATTTGATAAGCACCGTCAGCATAATGGCCTGCATTGTAAAGCTTTCTATGGTCAGCGGAATTAGAATTTTTGAACTTAACAGTCTTGCTTACTACTGTGCCTTTTGCATCAACATTTTGAGGAAAATCATCTGTTCCAAGGGGAATGGCAACCGCAGCAAAAGCGGAAAGTGACATGCTTGTAGCAAGAATAGTTGCAACTATAATTGATAAAAGTCTCTTCAAAATAAGTCCTCCAATCATTTTTGAGTTCTCACATAATTGTAACAGATTCAGACATTGAACTCAATAGCCAAGCATGAGATTTGGCGACTATTCGGTTTTGCAGTAGTAGCCTTTGCTTTCAAGCGCTTGCAAAAGCTCACGGGCGTGGTCGTGATTGCGTGTCTCAACTGTAATATCAACCAAACAACGGCCGATTGCCACGTCGTGGTCGCTTCTATCGTGGTAAATATTCAAAATATTCGCGCCCTCGTCCGACACAATTTGCAAAAGTGTGCCAAGCTGATGTGGCTTATCTATCAGCTCCGTTGAAAACTTTGTGATTCGGCCTGTGCTGATAAGTCCCTTTGTTATGATGCTTGAAAGCACGTTAACGTCAACATTGCCGCCCGACAAAATGCAGACAGCTTTTTTGCCCGCAAGGTCAAGCTTGCCGTACATTGCGGCTGCAATTGTGGCCGCGCCACTACCCTCTGCAATCATTTTGTAACGCTCCATCAAGAGCAACATAGCCGATGCTATTTCAGCGTCGGAAACGGTTACAATTTTGTCAACATATTGATGAACAAGGTCAAAGGTCAGCTCGCCAGGCCGCTTTACGGCAATACCGTCTGCAATGGTTGAGACTTGCTCAAGGGACACAATGCGCTGTTGCTTTTGGGACACAAACATGGACGCTGCGCCTGCGGCTTCCACGCCCACCACTTGAACAGACGGCTTGATGTTCTTGATTGCAAGCGCCATTCCCGCTATAAGCCCGCCGCCGCCAATTGGCACAAGAACAACGTCAACATCGGGCAAATCCTGCATGATTTCAATGCCTACAGTCCCTTGACCTGCAATAATATCCTCATCGTCAAAGGCGTGGACAAATGTGTAGCCTTTTTCAGCTTGAAGCTGTTTTGCTCGGGCAAGGCAATCATCAAACGCACCTGCGCAAAGCTCGACTGTTGCACCGTACTTGCGAGTTTGCTCAATCTTGGAAAGCGGAGCACTCTCTGGCATACAGATTACGCAGCTTGCGCCTTTTTTTTGTGCGGCAAGAGCCACGCCCTGTGCGTGGTTTCCCGCAGATGCTGCAACAACGCCGTGAGAAAGTTCCTCATCTGTGAGCCTGCTGATTTTGTAATAAGCACCGCGCACCTTGAACGAGCCTGTCTTTTGCAAGTTTTCAGCTTTAAGATAAATCTGCTTTGCGCGTGGGTTAAGCGAATCTGCCGAAACCATTGCCGTGTGGCTTGCAACCCCTTTTATGACCTTTTCTGCATTCAATATATTTTCAAATGTGACCATTTTGCCTCCTAGATTTTTTCGCGCACGCGAAGCGGTATGCCCATGCTGTCGGCAAGTTCTTGGCTGCGCCTAATTTCTTCGTGGGTAATAATGTCAACTACGGTGAACTGCACCGTCGGTATATATTCTTTGCATTCAGTAGCAAATTTAAGCATAGCGTCAAAAGCGCATGTCCCAAATACGCTGTGAGTCACACTTTGATAGCTGTCTCTGTCTGGCGCGTTTAAGCTAATTGAGATAATGTCAATCAAGCCTTTCAAAAGCTCTGCCACTGGCTTTTCGTTGCTCAACTCGGCAAGGCCGTTTGTGTTTAGGCGTATCGGCATTTCTGGCGACGTGGACTTCAAGTATTTCGCAATTTCAAGCAAAGCGTCAAGGCTTTCCGTGGGCTCACCATAGCCGCAAAACACAACTTCGGTGTAAAGCGTCAAATCTCGCTTTTTAAGGTCGGCAATTACTTCTTCGCCCGTGGGTTCGCGCTCAAGCCACAAATTGTCGCCGTCGCCAACTCCGTCGCCACCCTCACGTATACAAAATTCGCACGCGCATGTGCACCGATTGGTTATGTTAAGGTATAGCT
>JAVBKH010000027.1:0-4019 GCA_031554155.1 Oscillospiraceae bacterium | reverse complement strand
CTTTTTCTCATCAAGAGTTTCATAGATTTGTTTTCGTCTAAGCACATGGTTGCCCGTAGTCAAAACGTCAACGCCCGCATCAAACAGGGACTTTGCACTTTGCGGCATTATACCGTTGCCGTCAGCCGAGTTTTCACCGTTAGCTATAATCAAATCTGGCGCAAACTCTGACTTTAACGTGGGCAACAGTTTTTGCACATGCTCACAGCCCGATGTTCCGACAACATCGCCAATTGCAAGTATTTTCATTATGTTCCTCCTGCAAGAAAACCTCCGCTTAAAAAAGCGGAGGCACTTCTTTATTTATCTTCTTGTAGCGTTATCGTCACAGATAAAGTCTCTGAGCGTGTTGTACCAATGAGTCTGAACAATGTGAGTGTCACTGTGTCGCCTGGTTTGTGTTTTTCAAGCTCGCTTTTAAGCTCAATCATATCCAGAACACGCACACCGTCAACCTCTGTTATTATGTCGTAGCGTTGCGCTTCTGTGTTCACAAGGTCGGATGATGGGTCGATTTGCATGATGCGAACGCCTTGTTGTACGCCGTAGTTGCGGGCATCAATTTCGTCAACTGGGTCGCCTGTAATCCCAAGCTTGACTCTGCCTGTGACACGGCCATTTGTAACGATATCGTCAATGATGGGCTTTGCGACGGAAATCGGGATTGCAAATCCAATTCCTTCAAATTCAGTTGAAACAATTTTTGCAGAATTTATTCCAATAATCTGGCCATATTCATTGACGAGCGCGCCGCCAGAGTTTCCGGGGTTAATAGCTGCGTCGGTTTGAATAAGGGGGATTTTAATTGTTGGAATTTCGCGATTTACGGCGGAGACTATGCCCAATGTTACGCTGCCTGCAAGCTCTGTGCCGCCAGGATTGCCTATTGCTATTGCCTGTTCGCCAATCTGTACTTGATTGGAATCGCCAAAAACAGCAGGTGTTAGGTTTACTTCGCCCTGAATTTTAAGCACTGCAAGGTCCGTCATGTAATCTTCGCCAATTAAATCGGCGTCACGCGGTGTACCGTCAGCAAGAATAATCTTGAAAGCAGTGCCGTCGCGCACGACATGCGAGTTTGTAATAATGTAACCGTCGGCGCTCATTACAATTCCGCTGCCAGAGCCAGTCGCAACAAAGCTTTGCTCTGGGCGGTACTGCTCTACCCCCACTACGGAGGGGGCAACAGCTTTTGCGACTTGCGGAATTGTCATTTTACCGCCTAGTGGCAGGGATTCAGCAATTTGAGGCTTACTTGCAATTTCAATTTGCGCTGTAGCCGCGGAAGAATCGCTCTCGTTGCCACTTGCGCTGCTTGAAGTATTGTCGCTTACAAAAATATTTTCACCGCCGTTAATGTACCTGTACACGCCGACCGACGATACCGTGATTAATCCAAGAGCCAACACGCACACTAGTGAGACCATAAAAACCACGAGACCACGATTTTTTTTCTTTTTGTTTTTTGCCTCTGCCGCTTTGTCATAATCTTGGAAATTCCACTGGTAGTTCTCCTGCGGACGCGCTTGGGTTGGTTGCTGCCAACCGCTGTTGGGGTTGTACTGGTATCCCTTGTATTGCTGCTGTGGTGGCTGTTGCTGTTGTGGCGGCGGTGCAAAGCCTGTTTGGTAGCCTTGGTTATACATCGGCGGTGGAGGGGGTGGCATGGTTGGCTGGTACGTCTTCTGATAGCCTTGACCGAAGCCGTGTGGAGTGGTGGGCGCTTGGTTTTGTTCTCTTGTGCCTACCCAATATTCATTTGTGGGTGGCTTAGGTTGTGCAGTTTCCATTGGCTGTGGTTGGTTTTCGGGGTGCTGATTGTTTGTATTGTTTTTTTGTTCATCCGGTAAATTCATAATGAACGCCTCCAATAAGCTTTAGGTTTGTCTCTCTAATAAGGATTATAACGGAAATATGTTAATTATACATAAACACGTTTTAAATTCTCTTTGCAAAAAAAATTGCTTTGTTGCGAAGAATTTGTTAACTTTTTGAAGCGGATGGCACTGAGAACTCAAATTCGGTGTATTCGCCGACAACGCTTCGCACAACAATATCGCCCTTGTGGTAGTTGATGATTGAGCGAACAATGTGCAAGCCCAATCCAACGCCATTTTTGTTTAGGCTTCGGGATTTGTCTGATTTATAAAATCTTTCGAAAAGCTGCGGAATCTCTTGCTTTTCAATGCCTTGCCCTGTATTGCGGATTGACATGAACACCATTTTCCCATCGTTGCGGTAGCTTACTGTAAGCCTGCCGCCTTGGTTCACAAACTTAACCGCATTTTCGGTTAGATTATAGACCACTTGATGGATTAAATCTTTGTCAGCATAAACCATGATTTTGTCTTTTTCTAGGCCGTCAAGTTCAAGCTGTTTTTCGTCAATTGCTTGCTCAAAGGTGAACACGGACTGACGCATGGTCTCGCTAATATCAAAGACAACAGGGTTCATTTCAAGCTCGCCCGCTTCAATTCTCGCAGTGTCGAGCATTGAGCGTACAAGCCGCGACAATCGCTTGACCTCGCTTGAAACAGTCTCAAGATACTGGTTTTGCCTTTCCTCAGGGATTGTGCCGTCCAAGATTCCGTCAATAAAGCCGCTTATGGTGGTCATCGGCGTTTTAAGCTCGTGAGAAACATTCGCCACAAAGGAACGCCTAGAGTTTTCCGTCGTAGCCAAAGTCGAGGCCATATTGTTGAAAGCCATTGCAAGCTGCCCAATTTCGTCGTACCCCGAGACTGGCACACGCTTGGAAAAATCCCCCTGCGAAAAGCTTTGCGTTGCGCCGAGCATCTCCTTTAGCGGCTTTACAAGGCTTGCAGTGATAAAATAAATCAAGATGAAAGCGATAACAAGCACAACGACTGCGGAAATTAAAAACATCTCGACCAAGCCGCGCATGAATTGACTCATGCCTGTTGCAGAAGCTGCCGCAAACAGCACTCCCGTCGGCGCGTCCTCAACGTAAACAGGCACTGCAACGATGTATTGCGGCTTTGCATAAATCCCGCCTAAAAATCCTGTTTCCTCATAATGCCCTGTCGTTAGTACCTTTTGCATTACTTCTTTTGGAATTTGGCCACGTTCGTGAACGCCGTACTTCATCACGCCCTCGGTGTTGGTGAGGAAAAACTCTGCGTCAAGCGCGCTTGCAAGTATGCCATAAGTTAGCTTTATTGTTTGCGTGTTTAGGTAAAGCGTCACCGTTTTGCTGTCTTCGTCAGTCTTCGTGATGTAACTATCGGCTGTGATTACCGCTGCGTTTCTCGCGTTTCGCTCAAGCAGCTCGTATTTTTCCTGCCTTAAAAACTGCGCAACAAACGCAAGCAGCACTACTCCAAGAATTAGAATAGTTGAGAGCACACACATGGAGCAAACAGTAAAATACCTTATAAATAAGCTGTTTTTTAGCATACTATTCTTTCACTTCGAACTTATAGCCTACTCCCCACACTGTTTTAAGCGTCCATTTGTCCGAGACTCCCTCAAGCTTTTCGCGTAGACGTTTGACATGCACGTCAACGGTGCGGCTGTCTCCGTAATATTCAAAGCCCCAAACTTCGTCAAGAAGTTGGTCGCGGGTGTAAACGCGGTTGGGGTTGCTTGCTAGATGGAACAAAAGCTCAAGCTCTTTCGGCGGCGTGTCAACAACTCTACTGTCGACCTTTAGCTCGTATTTCGTCATATTTACAATCAGCTTGTCGTAGCTGACTTCCTTGCTGTCGGTCACGTCACTTGCCTTGCCCGTCCTACGCAAAACAGCTTTGATACGCGCCAAAATCTCCTTTGAGTCAAACGGCTTCACAACGTAGTCGTCCGCGCCAAGTTCAAGACCCAAAACCTTGTCGAAGGTCTCGCCTTTTGCCGTAATCATGATAATAGGGCAATTTGATTTTTTGCGAATTTCGCGGCAAACCTGCCAACCGTCAAGCTTTGGCATCATTATGTCTAGCAAAACTAGGTCGGGGTTTTCGGGAATAAACTTAGAGATTGCTTCCTCACCATCACTGGCAATA
>JAVBKH010000096.1:0-3519 GCA_031554155.1 Oscillospiraceae bacterium | reverse complement strand
CTATTTTGTCAATTCCACTGATGTAGCTTGGCACGCTTGATCCGTCAAAATCCGAGCCTAGCGCGATTGCGTTTTCTCCGCCGAGACTTAAAAAATGGTGCACGTGATGCAAAAGGTCATCGATTGTACCGTCTTGTGCGTCATCTCGAATAAAATTTTTGTAATAGTTTATGCCTACAACTCCGCCGCGCTTTGCAATTTCGGTAAACATTTCGTCGGTGAGGTTGCGCCTGTGGTTGCAAATAGCTCTTGAGTTGGAATGGCTTGCCACAAACGGCTTTTTTGCGAATTCACAGAGCTGCCAAAAGCCCACGTCGCTCAAATGTGAAACATCAACCGCCATGCGTAGCTGCTCCATTTCGGAAACCACCGCGCGGCCAAAATCTGTGAAGCCAACGTTTGTTGCAGCGCCGCCGCAAATTTCGTTTTCAGCGTTCCACGTCAGCTTAATCATGCGAACACCTAAGTCGCAAAGCCGCGATACATTCTCAAGCTTGCCGCAAAGAACCGACCCACCTTCGACCGTTAAAATTGAGGCAAACTCTTTTTCGGAAAGAGCCTGCTCAATTTCGGAGGTGTTGGTCACTTGCTGAATATCTTCGTCAAATTGCCGCATTTGCAGCAAGAAATTCTCATAAACATGCTCAAAATAAAGTTCTGCGTCCTCGCCGCGCAAATCGTCTGGCATAAAGACCGCCATTGCTTGGCACAGTCTAAAATTCTGCGGCAACTTGTCAAGCGAAAATGCAAGCTGCTTGTTTTTTAGCATCAGCTTACGCTTTGCGCATTCGGAAAGTGTGTCGCAGTGCAAATCAATGATATTTCTTATAGTAGGCCTCACCGTCAAACGCCCCCTCAAGGTAACTATGGGAGATTATATCTTTGCCGCGAGTTATCACGCTGAACACATCAAAACGCGGCTGCAAATCCAACGTGTGGATATTCATATACCACAAGGCTGTCGCAATAATTTTGCGCTGCTTTGCGGCAGTTACTGCCAAAACCCCCGATACCATGGAGTTTTCTTTTCTCGTCTTGACTTCCACAAAGGCCAAAATATCGCCTTGTGTTGCGATTATGTCAACCTCGCCGTATTTTGACGAAAAATTGCGTTCAAGAATTTTGTAGCCCAACTCTGCCAAGGTTTTTGCGGCAAAGTCTTCGCCTTGCGCGCCAAGCGGATTCGCTTTCATTTGCTTGCCCGCCATTTTTTGAGAAAGCTTTCGCGATGTTCGTCACACGAGCCAAGTTTGTCAAGTGCGGCATGATGCGCTTTTGTGCCATAACCCTTGTGCTTTGCAAAATTATAGTCGGGGTACTTTTCGTGTACTGCAAGCATGTATCTATCCCTTGAAACTTTGGCCAAAATCGAAGCCGCTGCAATACATGCGCTTTTTGCGTCCCCGCCTACGACTAGGCGAGTTTCAATTTCGAGACTTGGGTCGGCGTTGCCGTCCACCAAGGCAAGCTGCGGCTTTACGCCAAGCCCTGCCACTGCTTTTCTCATTGCAAGCAGCGACGCCTGCAAAATATTTATTTCGTCGATTTCTTTTGCGGTCACTGCCGCGATTGAGTAAGCGACAGCCCTTTCGATGATTTCGTCGAATAATTTTTCTCGCTTTTTTTCGGTAAGTTTTTTAGAATCGTTGATGCCTTGAATGTCGCAGTCTTGCGGCAAAATTACGGCAGCAGCATAAACAGGCCCTGCAAGAGGGCCGCGACCTGCTTCGTCAACGCCGCAAAGCGTCAAGCCTGTTTCGAAGAATATTGCTTTGTCGTATGCGAATAGGCTCATGTGTCAGCCCTCCTAAGCTCTAGGCTTCTCAAGCGTAATGTTCCCGATTGTCCCTGCGCGAAATTCATCTAAAACGGTGATTGCGGCGCGCTCAAGGTTAATTTCGCCGCCTGCTAAAAGCATACCGCGCTTTGTTCCGATAAGCGTCAGCAGTTCATGGCCCGTTTTGCCTTCGGCTTCTGCTGCATCAAATTTATAGCGAGCTTGAAAAAAGCTTGAGTAATCGGGATATGTGCGTTCTAAAAAGCGGCCTGCAAGCGCTTCAAGGTCCATAATGTCGTCTTTTATTGCGCCAGTGAATGCAAGATTTTCAGCGACGAGTTTGTCGTCAAATTTAGGCCAGAGAACACCGGGCATGTCGAGAAGCTCAAAGCCTTCGTCAACCTTAACCCATTGCTTGCCGCGTGTCACACCGGGTCTATCCTCCACTTTTGCGCGGCGGCTGCCTGCTAAACGGTTTATTAGTGAGGATTTGCCTGCATTGGGTATTCCCACAATCATCATGCGGATAGGCCTGCCAATCATTCCTTTTGCTACTCTGCGCTCGATTAGTTCTGCGAGTGTTTTTTTCACAAGTGGCCCAAAGCCGTTTATTCCCTTGCCGCTTCGGCAATCTGCCACAAGTACGGGAACATTCTGCTTTTCATAATATGCGCACCACTTTTTTGTGACAGCGGAATCGGCCATGTCACTTTTGTTAAGCACAAGCACACGAGGTTTGTCGCCCACAAGCTTGCGTATTTCGGGGTTGCCACTACTGTAAGGTATGCGCGCGTCGCGAAGTTCAATCACAACGTCCACTAGGTGCATATTTTCGCGCATAAGTCTACGCGTCTTGGCCATATGTCCAGGGAACCATTGTATTGATATGTCTTTAGGGGTATTTTCCATTTTTTGTTCCTATCTTGGTATGCCAATATCGTTATATGGCATGACGCGGTAAATAATTTTGCCCAAGATGTGGCGCTCATCTACCAATCCAACTTCTTCCACGCGGGAATCCCACGAATTGTTGCGGTTGTCGCCCATCAAGAACACATAACCCTCGGGTACGACTAAAGGCAATTCAAGTTCGCTGCTTCTGTCCGGGTCCATTCGCTCAAGAATGTATGGCTCATTTATTCTTTTGTCGTCGATAAAAATTGCGTTAGCTGCAAAATCAATATCCAACTTTTGCCCGCCTACTGCAATAACGCGCTTGATAAGCGGCTCATTTCGCTCGTTTGGCTTTGTTGCGACTACAATGTCGCCGTTTGTTGGTTTGTAGAAGAGGTGCGTCGAGACTAGTCTGTCTTGGTTGTGGAGAGTGGGCAGCATTGATTCACCCTCTACGCCCACGAGTCTACCAACGAATGTAAAAACCAAAATTACAAATACAACTGCGGTAATGGCAGATTCAATCCAGTCGAAAACCTCGCGCATTATGGCGTCGCCTTTATTTTGGTTAAAGTCAAAATCTTCGCTCATATGCTCATTCCTAACATGTAAAATATAGATGTGAAAAAAGGGACTGATAAAGTCCCTTTCAAAAGTCGTATTATTTAATGACTTGCTTGAGTTTAGCGGCTTTACCTTGACGGTTGCGCAGATAATAAAGCTTACCGCGGCGAGCTTTGCCGTTGCGAACAAGCTCAACTTTGTCAACAGATGGGGAGTGAATTGGGAAAACACGCTCCACGCCTACACCGTGAGACAAGCGGCGAACAGTAAAGGTTTCGGAGATT
>JAVBKH010000158.1:0-5394 GCA_031554155.1 Oscillospiraceae bacterium | reverse complement strand
TGGCAATACATGCATTTAGAGAAAAATCGGCTTGAAGCCGAAACACGGGAAAATTATCTTGACTTGAGAAATGAGTTCATCAAAAGCTTTGTGTCGGGCTACACGTCGTGCGAACAATTACTTCAACAAAAAAAGTACGACTTGAGTTTACGCGGTGACGGGCTGTATGTTTTGTTTCTGCTACGGGTGGATAGTTACAGTGCGTTTTGCTCGAAGAAAAATCGAAGCGAGCGCAAGTTAATAAAATATGCTGCATCAAATATCCTAACTGAGATGACCTCGGCTTGCTTTCGTTGCGAATGCGTGGATATGGATGACGATGAAATCGTTTGTTTAGTCGAGTATGACAGGCAGTCCCCTCCCCAAGAAGACGAACGCTTACAGGATATTTTAAAAAGGTACATTGAGTGTGTTGTCAAGCATCTTGACATATCATTTTCAATTGTAGTCAGCACATGGTTTTCTTCACTTGCCGAAACACCAGAGCAGCGCAAAAAAGCTTTCGAAGCAAGCTTTTTGCGTTTTATAAAAGGCCATTCGAGCATTATTTTTGATAGCGACGAGATTGCTGAACACAAGGGTTATCCATATCCCACAGAAAAAGAGAAGCAAATCTGTGATGCATTGATGCAAGGCCACTTTGCCGAAGCCAAAACTTTAATCCACGAGATGTTAGAACAATTTGCAACCTATGGCAGTGAAAGTATGCAGGTTTTTACGCTTCGTTTCCTAATTACTGTGCACAATTTTGTTGAACTTTGCATCGAAAGTAACCAAATTGCACCGAGAAATCACAGCTTTAACGAAAGCGTCAGCGCGGTGCAAAGTTATGAGACTCTTGAAGAAATGCAAAACTACTTCTATTTAATATGTGACAACTTGCAAAAAGCGCTTGAAGAAAAAAAAGATTCTCGGCATACTGACGTTATTAATCAAGTCATAGATGAAATTGACAAATCGTATGCCGATATTAATTTGTCTATGGAAAGCCTTGCAAACAAAGTGGGACTTTCGCATTACTACCTCGGTAAGCTTTTCAAGGCTCAACAACTTGTTTCTTTGCCTGTGTACATAAATAATGTCCGTTTAAAGCAAGCGTGTTCGCTGCTTTTGGATACTCGGCTTTCCATTGACGAGATAATGCAGGCATGTGGCTTTATTAGCCGCAGCAATTTTTATTCCCTATTCAAAAAATCTTATGGCATCACGCCAAGCCAGTACAGAAACGATAACCCAAATGAATTAAAGCAAAATTAAAAAAGTTAAGGTTGGAGAAACTTATATGAAAATTTGTGAAACAAGCTATAAATTTAATGAAGACAAAAAAATATTCCTGCGCAATCCAGGAATGGGTTGGGTTGTGTATATTGATGCCTTTGAAGAAGACGGCTTCCCTAACGCCGAAGAATTTTGGAATAGCATGAAAGATTACGACGCACACGCAAGCATTTTTTATGTGAGAATTCCTTGGAGCCAAGTTGAGCCAGAAGAAGGCAAGTACGCATGGATTTACGACGACAACTATAGAAAGGTTATTCAAACCGCATTAGACCGCGGACTAAAGCTTGCTTTTAGAATCTATGTCGACGGTAAATTCAGCTACCAACAGGCAACACCCGAGTTCGTCAAGCAAGCAGGCTGCAAGGGCTACACAAAAAACCCTGCTGACTGCGACGACACTGGCTATACAGTAAACCCCACCGACGGGACAGTGCTTTGGACACCATATGTTGACGACAAAATCTTCCAAGAAAAATTTTCAAATTTCGTAAAAGCCTTTGGTAAGGAATACGATGACCCAGACAAGGTTGACTTCATTGATGGCGGAAGTCTTGGCTGGTGGGGCGAGATGCACAACATTGACTATATGACCATAGCACAGTCAAGAATCGTGTTCAAATGGATTACGAATTTATACATGGATAACTTCAAGCATGTTTTGCTCGGAGACCAATACGGAGAAAACTCCTTTGCTTTTGAGCTTCATGACGAGATGCTCAAAAAAGGCTGGGTTATTAGGCGCGACAGTCTTGGCAGCAAAGTGTGCTTTAACGATTCGCACAAGGCAAGAATTTTGCACCACTGGCCTAAAAATCCATTTTTTGTTGAGAATTGTTTTCATCACTTTGACTTGAAAGAAAAATGGTGGAAAGCGGAATTCGCAACGCTTAGGGATTGTTTGCTAAGCGGCTTGTCCGATGTTGAGCAGTGCCACGGCAACACCTTTGATTTAAGATTCCCAGACGATGCAAAGATTTGGTGTGAACAATTCCCCGATTTAGTCGAAGAATATGCGCTAAAGCTTGGCTATCGCCTTGTAATCGAAGAGATGGAGATTAATCCATCAGATTCAGCACTGCAAATCAAAAGCCTATGGAAAAATGAAGGTATAGGCAGGCTACCCAACTCATCGCTTAACTGGAACATGAAATACAAATTGGCTTACGCCTTGTATGACTGTGACAAGGATAAAATAACGTCAATAGTAACTGACAACGCAACGGATATCGGAGTTTGGGTTAAGGGAAATGATTATCACTGCGAAAGTTCGCTGTCACTTGAAAATATATCAGCAGGGAATTACAAGCTTGTGTTCGCCATTGTTGATACTACAAAGCAAAATTCTCCTGCGATTAGGCTTGCAATAAAAAGCAACACCGTTGCAGGCGGTTGGTATGTTGCTGGAAATATTACGATTTAGTGATTGAACTACTGAAAATGCTCATTATGCAATAATGTTTTACCAGTGTATATTGGCGAAATTCTTCGCAGCTGAAAACAAATTGAGCAAGTAAGGGAGTACTCATACGGAGTATATCAAGCTTGGAAACACCGACTTAAACGTATCTAGGATTTGTCTCGGTTGTATGGCTTTCGGTGATAACGACCCAACAGGTTTACACAAGTGGTATATCGATAAGCGACAAAGGTATACTTTAATGAATACGATGGTTCGGAGAATATAAGCGGATTGTCACGCGCCGCGATAATGTCTGAGATTCATTAGAGCCTTTGCCGCCTACAAAAAGAGTAGAAATCCTCTCAATCTTATCAATTTGCGTAACAAAATGTTCCAAAAATAGCAAACGGCAACACTCAACAAATGAGTGTTGCCGTTTCTGGTGTATTTATTTTTCTCTGTGCTATTCTAACTATTGAGATTATTTGAGGGCTTCCTCGTAAAACGCTTGAATTTTCTCAAGCCCTGTGTCTGACTGAATATGATGTGCTGGTGAAAGTATGTATCCGCCGTCCGCGCCTAGTATTTTCTTGTATTTTGTTACCGTCTCTCGAATTTCGTCCACTGTGCCGTATGGCAGGAGGTTTTGAACGTCAATAGCGCCGAAAAGTGTTAGCTTTTTGCCGTACCGCTCTTTGATTTTGTAAGGGTCCATTGCAAGTGGTTGAATTGGGTTGATGACATTAAGCCCAATTTCTGCCATTTCATCGAGAATTGCCTCGCAGTTTCCGCAGCTGTGGTATGCACTGACTATATCCTTTTTCTTTGCGCGAAATGCCTCAAATATTTTTGCATAACGGCTTTTGAAGTAGGTGCGCCATGTGTCCATAGACATCATCATCGCCATTTGAGTTGCAACGTCATCGCCAAGCCAAACCATGTCCACACCGCAGTCAATCAGCTTCAAGCCTGCTTGAAGCGGGAACTGCATCACCTTGTCAAGCAATTCGTTTGCGTAGTCCTCGTCTGTTAGCAAATCTACAAGAAAATCCTCCATTCCACGAAGATACCAAGCTGTTTCAAATAATGAACACTGACATGAGCCGATTATGAATTTTTCCTTGCCATATCGGTCAACAGCCCATTTTACAGGCTTATACCAATTTTCGTCCTGTGGGTCTGGGATTTTATAATCCTCCAAGGCAACTTCGTCGTTTTGAAGCGGGCCTTTGACAATTTCAGTGTATGCGCCTGTGTGGTTTCTCACATTGCGCCATGTTACCCCAAATTTGCATTGGTATGTTGGGTCGTCCTTATAATGGTAGCTTGTCTCCATGCCCACTGTAGTTTTGATTAAGTCGTTGCCCATCACAAAACCAAGGTCTTCGTCGTTTTGTCCGTAGACACCGCGCAACAGCGCCGCAGCTTCTGGCGTAAACGTCGCCGATACAGGTGGCCTGTCTGGTTGTTCATGGGCAAGCGCCATATATACTCGCTCTTTTGAAGTCATAACTAAGTCCTCCTAATTCAAAAGCGGGTCGGGTTTCACCCGCCCCGCTTTTAAGATTTTTTTGCAAAACAATTATATCACAATTTTCGCTTATACACAACTACAAAACATCAGAGTTTTGTAGAGACGAAGCCTTCGATTGCCGTGAAGTGGCAACTTTTGTGCGAAGGTAGGATACGCGAAAATCATTAGTTAGCAGCGTCGCCCATGACTTCTTTGTAGTTTTCGACTGTGACTAAAACTCCGCCAAAAGGCATACGACCAAATTTTTGTCCGTCGGCTTTAGCATCTTTGCACATTTCTGTGCCGTCTTTTAGTAGGCCCATGGCTTGCTTGGTAACTGTTTCGCCAGCGACTCTTGCATCAAAGAATACAGCGGCTTTCATAGCTGAATAATCTTTTTTGAATTCGTCCTTGGCATGGTATGCACCGCAACCAACAACGACGGAATCCTTGTCTTTAGCGGCTTGCTCAAGTGCTCTTGTTGCGCCCATTGCGCCTTCGTCGTTAGGGGCTGTAACCATCCAGTACTTGATTTTTGGATTAGCGGTAATTGTAGCAGCCGCAACTTCAAAGCCTTTTTCTGGTGTGCCGTCGTAGTTAGCTTCGATGATTTGTGCGGCGGGGAAATTTGCAACCTTGTCGCCAAACGCTTTTTTAGCTCCTTGATGACGAGGAACACAGGAAGAAACTTCGTTCATGGTCATGACCATGTAACCGACTTCGGCTTGGTCTTTGTCAGCGAAGTTCTTGCCGTAGTATTCAGCAAGCCAGTCACCTTGTTGACGGCCGACATCGAAAGCGGAAAGCTCAACAACAGGGGCAATTGCGTTGCCAGAAGCGTCTATTAGCGCGTCATCAATAGCAATGACAGGAATGCCAGCCGCTGCGCAACGGTCAACAGTCATTTGTGAAAGCTGTTGGTCTGGTGGGCACACAAAGATGAGGTCAACTTTTTGTGAAATCATGTTGTCTAAGTGTGTCATGTATTTCTCTGGGTCCATACCCGCATCACACATGATAACATCTTTTGCGCCAAGTTCTTTTGCAACTTTTAACATGATATTTTTTGCTTCATGTTCAGCTCTGGGTACTATATTACTCTACTCAAATTCCAATAAAATTCAACCAGTATTTCGCCCATAACTGAACATGCTGCATGAATCGTTGGTAGGAGTCTACATGGTTATCTGATTCGTTGGAG
>JAVBKH010000225.1:0-4881 GCA_031554155.1 Oscillospiraceae bacterium | reverse complement strand
TAGTCAAGAGATGTCAAGGCAAATACGGGATATGATTGACAAAATCAATTTGGACTATGACTTGCCTCAACACTAGTAAAGGTAGGCGTTACTTCTTTTTATAGTAATAACTATTTGGTGGAGCATTCATGCCTATTTGTCTTGATTCTTTTTGTTTCTTGCCTGTCTCGCCATACCTGTAAATCGCAAAATATTATGCCTAAAAAATCTTCTTATAATCATGTTTTTTAAGGTTTTACTGTGTATAAAATGTTGTGTATTGATAAGCAAATCTAAAATTTTTAAATTCATACACAGTATTCGACACAGCAACATTAACAAAACGAGGGTGCCTGTAAGAGCACCCTCGTTTCTATTACGTATTGAAAAACCCTATAACTATGCCAATATTGCCTATTTAAAGTATCTGTCAAGCATGCCTTTAAATGCTGCGCCATGACGAGCTTCATCTTTGCACATTTCGTGAACAGTGTCGTGAATTGCATCTAGATTTAGTTGTTTTGCCTTAGATGCAAGCTTTTTCTTGCCATCGCATGCGCCATATTCGGCGTCAACACGAAGCTGCAAGTTTTTCTTTGTGTCGGCGTAAACTACTTCGCCCAAAAGCTCTGCAAATTTGGAGGCATGTTCAGCTTCTTCAATAGCAATGCGCTTATAAGCTTCTGCGACTTCTGGATAGCCTTCGCGGTCAGCTTGGCGGCTCATTGCAAGGTACATGCCAACTTCGGTGCATTCACCCATGAAGTTAGCGCGCAAATCTTCGATAATACCAGCGTCAACGCCCTCTGCAACGCCTATTCTATGTTCATCAGCCCAAGCCAGTCCCTCTTGACTCATAGCCTTGAACTTGGATTGTGGTGCTTTACATTGTGGGCAAAACTCTGGGGCTGAATCTCCCTCATGGACATAGCCGCAAACTGTACAAATGTATTTTGTCATAAATTCTACCTCTTTTCAGAAATTTCATCCGCTAGATGATGTAATAATTATAACACAACTTGCCAAATAATACAATATATGGAATTATAAATATACTAATTTAGTAGTGGAAAAAATGCCCAATTTTTTAATTGCATAATCGTTATTTTCTGGACGATAATATTTTAAAGAAAAGAGGTGAGTTAAAAAATGGCGAAAAACAAAGGACAAAACAACACTAACGACATGAAGGGCCAAGGAAATATGGCCACAAACGAAATGACGAACATGCAAGGTCAAAACAAATCGGGCAACAATAAAGGCACAACAAGCCAAAACAAAACCTCTGGCGCACAGGATTGCAAATAAAAGCGCTACACAATAAAGAAAATGCCGTCATTGCGACGGCATTTTTATTTTTGTAAATTCTATGAATTTGAGACTCCAAAACCAATTATCACACCTGTACCGATAGTACTATTTTTTGTTGTTTGCTCAATCTTTAGCAGCTTGTCCTTGACATCAAGCCCGCCACCAAAGCCAGTGAGCGAGCCGTTCGCGCCGATTACGCGATGGCAAGGGATAAACACAGCGATTGGGTTGCGGTTGTTGGCAAGCCCCACTGCGCGAAAACCCTTGGGGTTGTTCACCTTTTTAGCAATGTCGCCATATGTTGCAGTTTCGCCGTAGGGAATTTCGAGCAATGCATTCCAACATTTTAGCTGCCATTCGGTGCCATGTGGGTCAAGTGGTAAATCAAAATCTTTTCGAGCACCCGAAAGGTATTCGTCAAGCTGTTTAAAGGCTTCGTCGAGCAAGGGGCTTTCGCCCAGCTCAAGCTCTGCGGGGACTGTGGCAATTTCAAAAAACAAATGTGTGATTTTTCCATTGTGCTCGGCAATTCCAATTGTGCCGATTGAAGTATCGCGATATGCAATTGGCATAAAATCCTCCACTACATCAAAATTAGCATTTCTTTTTTCTTTGCGGCATACTCGTCTTCGGTGATTAAATCGTCTTCACGCAGTTCCTTTAGTGAGAGAAAGTTCTCCTTAATGTCGCGGATATTGCGCGATGACTTGGGATAAAGTTCCTCAAGCAGGTGCGTAAAATCTTTTTCGGGGAAAAGGATTGAGAAAACCCTCGCAGCGTCCTCTGAAAAAGCAAGCGTAATAACGTCGTTTTCCCGCTTGAATTGCAGCACTACAAATTTGTTTGGCAACCCTTGTTCAGTCGCAAAGCAAGTGATATCCGAAAGCGGAATCTTCCACTCACGGGGCTGCAAATCTGGCACAACAAGCGAGCCACCCGCGCCAACCAAGCTTTCCCAAAGGGGGAAGAGCGTCAAGGTGCGGTCGGCTACCCAGCAATAATGGCGCAGAGCTGCCCCGTTTATTGCGTAGTTATTGCAAGCAAGCCGCACAATCATCGCGTTATGCGGTACTTCAAGCATTATATACATCGAGTCATAGCGTGCGCGAATGGTCGCCAACGGGTCCTCTGGCAAGGCGGGCTGCACTACAATGGGCGGTTTATTTTTTTCGGTGTCTGGCTTTAAAAGCCTCACAACAAGATAAACAATTGCCGCAATGACAAGCAGAACAAACATAATTCCGGCAGCAGCCAGTATTGGTTTTGACATATGAGCACCCCAAACATGCTGTTGATTAACTGTAGCAGTAATCGGCAGATTTAATCTACAATTAGTTCCATTATACTTATTTTTTCACGAATATACAAGTGTTTAATGCAAAATGAACACGAAATAAAATCTCCCCCTTTACGGAGGAGATTTTAGAACTTAATGCTTTTATCGGCAAGGTAATATTTTTTAGCAACTGGCAAGGCAGAATCAGTTGTGCCAAGCCTGCTTCCGTCTTCACCGTACACTTGCAAAACGTCATTGGAGTCAATGCGCACGCTTTCGATTTGCTCTGGTTTAAGCCCAACAGTGTTGAGCTTTAGCACCTTGACAATGCTTTTATTAGCTTCTCGCAAAACAATGTCGGAGGGGTCGGAGCTTTCTGTCGCATACAGCAAATATCGTCCGTCCTTGTACATTTTCACTGTTGCGGAAAGTCCGTCTCCTGCATCTACGATTATTTTTTCGACGTTTTCTTTTGCCACAAGTACTGACGAAGCGGCAAAAATGCTTGCGTCAGCGGAAGAAATTTCGGTTTCGGTATTGCCAAAGTTTCCGCTAATCTTGAACTTGGATTGAATTTGCTCCTCTGCGCCGAACAAAAGCGCCACAGATGCCGAAAATTCAGCCCGACTAACTTCTTCGTAGTCATGGATAAAAGCTATTCTCAAAATAGGCTTGGCCGCTCTTGTTCCTGCATTTTTTACTGTAAGCTCTACTCCGTTTATAAATTTTCCGCCTGTTTCCACTTCAAGGTGAACATTCAAATTTGCTGCGCGCATTTTTGCTATAGTCACATCAGCAGAGTTAATTGGGTTGCCGTTCTGGTCCAAAAACAAGCTTGAATTTGAGTCTCCCACAAGGGGGATTTCAAGCACCGAAGCGGGAAAAACTTCAAGGTGAGCAAGGTCGGTAAGCTCAAACCCTGTGTCTGAAAGCTCACATTTTGTGATTTGCTCCGCAAACTGTGGGTGTAGCAATTTTATTCTTTGAGGGACAAACGCGAACGCAGGCATGGAAAGCGCTACTGCAACCAATGCCGCAAGAGTCGCTGTAATCAGTCTTTTCACGTTAGCTCCCCCACTTCTGCAAAAATATGAAATTATTATATCACGAATAAATCAAAATGGCAACAAAATAATGATAATTATTTACATTTTGTAACTTTTGGAATATTAGATAAAATCTGGCTCTAAAACATTAGAATTATTGAGAAAAACCGCGCACAAATTCTAAAATTCGTGCGCGGTTTAAAAAATTTTCTATGATTTTCTGTCGTCCGAGACTGGGATTAGCATTGGAGGGTTATCGTTCGTTCTAAATCGTGAGCAGCCAGTGAAGCCAACTAACATTAGTGTTGCCAAAAATACAGCCAACATATTTTTAATGTGCAAAAAAACCACCTCAATGGTATTTTTCGCAGAGAAAAAGGCAGTATTCAGAAAAATTATGGCATTGTAGCAGTATTTTGGCTATATGTCATTTTTTTGGCTATAGGGGCTTCTTGCAGCGTCGACGAGTCCAACATAAACGTGCGAGAATCTGTCAATACTTAAATTGGGCGCTCTATCCTGTGCAAGCGAGATTTTTCTTGAAAAAATGCCGCGCGGAATTTTTAGTGTAACTTCCGTTCCTTTGCCAAATGTTGAGGTTACGCTGATACTGCCGCGGTGAGCTTCGAGAATTGTTTTCGCAAGGGTAAGTCCTAACCCGATTCCAGAAGGCTTGTTGTCGTGGCTAAATGAATAGTACGGCTGAAAAATTCGCGGCAAAATATCCTTTGGTATGCCCAATCCATTATCCTTGACTGTGACGGTCGCTTCTTTTTCTGTAACTTTTCCTGTTATGGTCACAGAGTTGCCGTCTTTGGTATAATAAAGCGCGTTGTGCACAACGTTGAAGAATGCAAACTGAAATTTGTCGGGGTCTAGGCCCACAAAAGATTCAACTTCTGGCAAGTCAAAGGTTAAAGGTATGCCCATATCGTCGGCAAGCTTCACAACGGTGTCCTCACTGCGAAGCAAAAGCTCGAACATTTCGTAGGAGCTTATGGACAGCAGCAGTGGCTGCGACTGTGTGCTTGTATACTGCGAAATATTGGTAGCCATGCGCAAAAGATGATATCCGCTTTGCGCTATGTTGTTGAGGCTTGGCTTCACCCAGCCTGCTTCAAGCATATCTGATTTTAGCGAAGCAACATCAAGGGAGCGAAATATTTCTTCAACGCTTTCGCGTATGCTTTTCTCAATAAACATCGGTGTCCTTGAGCTTACAACTACGTCCATTGGGGAGATTGCCGCCTGCGAGCCTACAAGAAAAAC
>JAVBKH010000085.1:0-19604 GCA_031554155.1 Oscillospiraceae bacterium | reverse complement strand
CTTTTTGAAAGCTCTGGCAGCTAACGGAATTCTGCGGCAGATTATTCCCCGACACTAGCGCACAAGTCCCGCGAATATCGGTCAAGCTAGAAATATTTTCGCCAGCTTTAAGCCTTTTTGATATTTCCGCGACTTGATGCTCACTCATGCCGTAGCAAAGCAAGTCCGCGCCGCTCTCAAACAATATTGAGGGCTTCACCTCGTCGGCCCAGTAGTCGTAGTGGGCAAATCGGCGAAAGCTTGCTTCAAGTCCGCCAAGAATTACAGCGGAGTTAGGATACAGCCGCTTTAGGCTTTTTGTGTAGATGATTGCGGCTCGGTCGGGTCTGCTGCCTGCTTTGCCGCCTGCCGTGTAGGCATCGTCCGAGCGGCGTTTTTTTGCGGCAGTGTAGTGCGCCACCATTGAATCAATGTTGCCGCTTGTGACGAAAAAACCGTATTTTGGCTTGCCAAATCGAGTGTAATCAGAATCCGTCTTAGGCTGGGACAAAATCGCCACGCAAAAGCCAAGGGACTCAAGCAGCCGTGAGATTATAGCAATGCCAAAAGACGGGTGGTCAACGTAAGCGTCACCAGTAACACAGACAAAATCTGGTTGAGCAACGCCACTCGCGCGCAGTTCTTCTTGGGTAATTGGTAAAAACAAAATATTCTCCTCAATAACGCTTGCTCATGCCACAGCCTTGCTTGTCGTCGGGCCGCGCCACAAATCCAAAGTGCGTGTAAAATTCTTCTTTGCCAGGCATTGCAAGCAGCGAAGCTATTGCGCCCGTTGCCGCATGTGAATCTAAATACAGCATAATTTCGTCCATGATTGCTTTGCCTATGCCCTCGCCTTGTCGGTCGTTACGGACAATCACATTGCCAACGTAAAAGGAAATCACGCCGTCGCCAAGTACACGGGCCATGCCCACAAGCTCCCCTTTATCAATGGCGCAGACACAGTAAAGCGTTAATTTTAGGCTTTTTTCGGCGATTGCTTCATCAAAGGTCGCCCAACCAACACTTTCGCGCAGGCTCATCCATTGCTTTGCAGTCGGCGCTTTCTTCACAATTTTAAACGACATTACATTACCTCCGTACAGAACAGTAGCTTAATAATAATATACTAACATTTTCGCGGAAATTAGTCAATTTTACTTTATTAAATTGGCAAAATGCTGTATACTAATCTTGATTGAAATGAGGTGAAAGCGTGGCAAAGCGTGAATCACGCGGGCAAAAAAACAACTGGATTGCACGAGTGCTAGTCCTTGCGGTTATTGCGCTGATAGTTCTGGTGTCTGTTCAAGAAAAGCATGGCTTTGATTTTGGCTTGCCCAAACTGCCGACATCTGGCTTTATCCAAAATCTTTTCGCGGATTCCCCTGCGGCTTTGCAGGTATCGAATATAGTAACGGGGGCAGCAAGCGACGACGCAAACAAAGCACCACTTAGGGTGCATTTTATAGACGTTGGCCAAGGCAAAAGCATTTTGATTGAGACCACAGAAAAAAATGTGCTGATTGACGCAGGCGAAAATGAGCGTGGACAAGCCGTTTTGCGGTATCTTGCATCAAATGGCATAAAGCAGCTAGACATAGCCATAGGGACGCACCCACATTCCGACCATATCGGCGGACTTGACCAAGTAATCGACGCAATGCCTGTAAAGCGGGTTATTTTGCCTGTTGTGCCCCAAGCAGTTGTGCCAACAACGCCAACATATACGGATTTGCTAAGCTCAATTTCCAAAGCGGGACTTAAAATCACGCCTGCCACAAGCGGCGACGAATACGAGCTTGCCGAGGGAATAAAGCTGACGATTTTGGGGCCGACTAAAGCCTATGAGGATTTAAACGACTTGTCAATAGTGTCTAGGCTTGATTTTGGCGAAACCTCGTTTTTGTTCACAGGAGACGCCACAGCCAAAGCAGAACACGACATGCAGGACGCAGGACTAAATTTAGCAGCAAACGTGCTTGATGTAGGGCATCATGGCAGCGAGACTTCGACCAGTGCAGGCTTTTTAAATGAGGTTGCGCCTAAAATTTCGGTGGTATCTTGCGGCGTGGACAATCAACACGGCCACCCCCACCGCGACGTTATGCGAAGACTTGAAAGCATTACCGACATGAAGATTTTGCGCACAGACTTGGACGGCAACATAATAATATCGTCTGACGGCAAAACTTATGGTATAGTTACGGAGAAAAACAAATGATGATGAGCATAGACCGCATTGAGGACGGCGTGGCGACCATTATTTGCTTAGACGATGCAAAGCGTGCCACAACGCAAATGTCAGCCGAAAAGCTGCCACAGGGCGCGCGTGAGGGCGATGTCTTGCAAATTAACAACGATGGCGCATGTTTTATTGATATTGAAGCGACTAATCGCATAAAAAAACAAAACCAAGAGCTTTTTGAAAGCTTGTTAATGCCTTGACAACACGGCAACTCATGAATATACTAAAGTGGAAACAGAATCCCGAGCAATGCATAATATTTTATAGATGATGGAGGACTTATTATGGCTATTTTGGTAACAGGTGGGGCAGGATACATTGGGAGTCATACTTGCGTTGAGCTTTTAAACGCAGAGAAAGATGTAATTATTTTCGATAATTTTAGCAACTCCAAGCCAGAAGTTGTGACCACTATTGAAGAAATTGCAGGCAAGCGAGTAACTCTCTACAACGCTGATTTGCTTGACAGAGACGCAGTTGACACCGTTTTCCGCGAGAACAAAATTGAAGCCGTAATTCATTTTGCGGGACTAAAGGCTGTCGGAGAATCGGTGCAGCTACCGCTAAAATATTATCACAACAACATTACAGGCACACTAATTTTGCTTGAGGTTATGGCATTGCATAACTGCAAAAAGATGGTGTTTTCTTCTTCGGCGACGGTTTATGGCACGAACACAGATGTGCCTTTCCGCGAGACACACCCGCTTTCCACCACGAACCCATACGGCAGCACCAAGCTGATGATTGAAAACATAATGCGCGACGCTTACGTTGCCGATAACGACTGGAGCATTGCGCTGCTTCGTTACTTCAACCCAATTGGCGCGCACAAAAGCGGCCTGCTTGGGGAAGACCCCAACGGAATCCCAAACAATTTGCTGCCTTATGTGGCACAGGTTGCGGCGGGCAAGCTGCCTTATTTAAGCGTTTACGGCGGAGATTACGACACAAAGGACGGCACAGGCGTTAGAGATTACCTGCATGTTGAGGACTTGGCGGCAGGCCACCTTAAAGCCTATGACTACGTTTTGGACCACAAGGGCGTTGAGGCCATAAACCTTGGCACTGGCAATGGCTACAGCGTGCTGGAAATTGTTGATGCCTTTGAAAAAGCAAGCGACAAAAAGATTGAATACAAAATTGTGGCAAGGCGCGCAGGCGACATTGCTGTGTGCTACGCAGATGCTAGCAAAGCTAAAAAATTGCTAGGTTGGCAGGCTTTGCGCGGAATTGCCGAAATGTGCGAGGATTCTTGGCGCTTTACTAGCCGCCGCTACAACGCCAACGATTGATAGCTGACATCTGTGCAGGGATTGGGCTTGAGGACGTAAAACTGGCCTAATTCTAATGGGGAGATTACTCATGCGAATGCTAAAAAATATTTTCAACTTCATGTTCAGCAGATTTTTTCTTGTGGTACTGATGCTAATTTTGCAAATCGGATTACTTGTAACACTGCTTGTCTACTTCAGCGAATCTGTGTTTTACCTATACCTTTCGCTAAACGTGTTGAGCTTTTTGGCCGCAATTGCAGTTGTTTCAAATCACGAAAACCCGTCCTACAAGCTTACTTGGATTATCGCGATACTGACCTTTCCACTGACAGGCGGCATGTTCTATTTGCTTTTTGGCAACAAGCGTATGCCAAAAAAGCTCAAAAAGCGCATTTCAAACTCCCTAGCCGACACGAAGCGGCATATGCCGACAAACGAGCTTGCCGACGAAAAGTTGTTGCCGCTTGGATATGACAAGCTAAATCAAAGCCATTATATTTACAACACAGCAGGTGCGCCAGTTTTTGAGCACACTTCGTCGGAGTATTACCCTGTTGGCGAGGTAATGAACGAGAGCATTCTGCGGGAGCTTAAACAAGCCAAAAAATATATTTTTCTAGAATTTTTCATCATTCGGCCAGGTATAATGTGGGACGGAATTTTCGACGTCTTAAAGCAAAAAATTACCGAAGGCGTTGAAGTTTACCTAATTTACGACGACATCGGCTGCATAAGCTCAATGCCGAAGGGTTACGACAAAGTTATACGCGCAGCAGGAATAAAGCTTTGCGTGTTTAATCCGTTTCGTCCCCGCGTCAGCGTGATTCTCAACTACCGTGACCACCGCAAAATCATTGTAATTGACGGCAAAACAGCCTTTTGCGGCGGCATCAATATTGCAGACGAATATATCAACGTTATTGAGCGCTTCGGCCATTGGAAAGACACAGGCGTCATGCTCAAGGGCGATGCTGTTTGGCAGCTTGCGTTTATGTTCTTGCAAATGTGGCAGTTTCAGACCGACCAGTTTATAGATTTTGAAAAATACAAAGCAGAAAGCGGAGCGACGCCAAGTGACGGCTTTGTACAGCCGTTTGGCGACTCCCCGCTTGATAAGTTCAATACAACCGAGACTGCGTACCTAAATATAATTTACCGCGCAAAGCGGTACGTTTATATCACGACCCCATATCTTGTCATAGATAGCGAGATGGAGTGCGCGCTTTGTTCTGCGGCGCAGGCCGGAGTTGATGTTAGAATAATTACGCCGCATATCTACGACAAATGGTATGTGCACCTGCTCACACGCTCGCATTACCCGCAATTAATTAAGGCGGGCGTGCGCGTGTACGAGTACGAGCCTGGTTTTATGCACGGCAAAATGTATGTATCCGACGATGAAATCTGCATGGTCGGCACATGCAACATGGATTTTCGCAGCTTTTATTTGCATTTTGAATGTGGCGTGATGTTTTACGCCGCAAAAGTTATTGAGGACGTGAAGCGTGACATTTTAAACTGTCAGCGAATTTGCCACGAAGTCACACTTGAGGACACAAATCAGATACCAATATATATGAGAGTTGTGCGCTCGGTGCTCAAGCTGTTTGCTCCCCTACTGTAGCTTTCTAAACCGTTTCAACTAGCGTGTAATCCATTTCGCCAAGGCCTAGTTCGTGTAGCTTTTTTAGCTGTACGAACGGGTCGCGGCCGTGGAGTTGGTGGAACAAATGTCCCTCACCAGAAAGCTCGGTGCCGTTTGGCGCGCCGTTTGGCAGGAAGTTTTCGACCTTGATGGCGTCAATGCAGGCGTGTTCAATCGCCACAATGTCATCTCCCGCCATAATGCCGATGTCTGGCACAAGGTTTGGCGTGGAAAGCCCCCAACAATCGCACAAAGCCGTGATGTTGTTTAGGAAACTGATGTAGTAGACGTTGCCTTTTTCAAAGGTATCGAGCACTGCTTTTGTGGCAATTGCCATGCCATGCTGAAAATCATCGAAGGAGTTGCCGTCCAACGTTACTGCATGTGTTGGGCAAACCTTTACGCAGTGCTGACAATATGTGCAGGCGTGGTAATCCACTGTGTAGTTGCCCTTGGAATCAAAGCCGTTGGCGTTGTGGTTACAGCTCGAAATGCACTGCTCGCAGTGTGTGCAAAGGTCGGCAGTCCAATCAAGGCCGCCCTCAAGCCCATGAATTTGCTGACGTGTGCGGTCAGTGACGCAACCCATAGCAAGGTTTTTGCATGCGCCGCCAAAGCCACAGCTACCATGCCCCTTGATGTGGGACAGATTAATCAAAAATTCTGCGTCCTCAATATGGCCTGCAATATCTACGTTCTTGAGCTTTTTGAAGTCTGCTGTGTGTTCGTAGTAGTATTTGTCGAGCTGTCCGCAGGCTTCGATAACTGGGCAGCCCAAAAATTCTTCACGATATCCGCGAACGCTTGCGTCTTCAACAACTTGGTCGGTTATAAAAACCTTCGCGCCATATTCCTTTAGTGCGTCGACCAAAATCTTGACGAACATTGGGTGAATTGTTGTATAGCCGATGTTGCGGCCAACGTGCATTTTTATTGCGACAGATTTGCCCTGCACCTTTTTCTTGAGGTCCATTTTAGCGACCATGCGTTTGAATTTGGCGGGCAGGGTGGCGTCTGCGTCATATCTATCATAGCTTGCAGAAGCGAATAAAATGTTTGCGCTCATGGTGTTTCCCCTTTTTGGTTATGTTATTATGATTGTTCGAGGTCAGAGATTTTCCGTTTTTGCTTGAGGATTCCCGCAAGGCCTGCACCAGAAAATGCGGCTGCCCCAAGCTGACGAGCGGAAAGCTCGGCCTCTTGATTTTGTTTCATTGTATCCAGAAGTTCTTTGCGCAGAATTTGAATTTCCCGCGGGGCATCAATGCCAATGGACGCGACCTTGGATTTTCTCGAGCCACTGTCATCGGTAGCAAATACATCGAGAATCTTAATCTCGATTGTGTCGCCAATGCGCAGACCTTCCTCAACTTTTCGGCTTAGTACCAGCATATGCTTCTCCTCCATGAGTTATTTGCCGGAAAATGCTCAGTTCGTGGGTATTTTATTGTATAGTCAATTAACTGGCGATTCGGCTGACGTTCTTTTCTTAAGGAGAAAAGTACCAAAAGACCTTTTTGAGAGATGAAAGTCTTCATCTTTTGTCTGATTGTCTTATCATCGCAAGAAGAACGCAACCTCGTTTATACCGTTTTGGAGAAAGCCAAAACTCACTCATCTGCGAACCCGTCACACGTCTTTTGTAGAGACTGTTTTTAAGTTAAATGACGAAATATTTATCGCTTTATGCTATTTCAAGACCCAATTGCATCATTTTGTGGAACGAATTTTGACGCTCCTCGGCAGTGGTTACTGCACCCGAAAACGGCAAGTCGGAGATTGTGCACATAGCAAGAGCTTTTTTTCCAAGACGCGCTGCATTCATGTAAAGTCCTGCGGCTTCCATCTCCACGGCCAAAACACCCATTTTACGCCAATCACCAAGAGATTGCGCGTCGTCGTAAAAAACATCTGATGATAATATATTGCCACATTTTACAGGGATGTCAAGCTTTTTCGAAGAATCTATTGCTTTTTGCACTAAATCAAAGCTTGCTATTGGCGCAAATATGCCAGGAAGCTTGTATTGGTGGGAAAAATTCGAATCTGTGCAAGCACCTACGCCGAGAACGATATCATAAAGCGCAACACCGTCGGCAATTCCGCCTGCCGAGCCTATGCGAATGATATTTTCAACGCCGTAAAACGAGAACAGCTCATAGGAATATATGCCGATGGAGGGAATTCCCATGCCAGAGCCCATGACGCTGACGCGCTTGCCGTTATATTCGCCTGTATAGCCAAGCATTCCGCGCACTTCGTTGACGCACTTTACGTTTTTAAGGTAGGTTTCCGCAATAACTTTGGCTCTAAGTGGGTCGCCAGGCATCAATACAGTCTCTGCGAAATCCCCTTGCTTAGCATTAATATGTGGTGTTGGTATGCTCATAATTCGTCCTCCTAATTATTTTAGAGTGTAAATACCGTCTTGATTAAACAAGAAATATTCTTGAAGCGAAAGCTTTTCCACCGCTTTGATTTGCGCATCGGTAAGCGCTAAATCCCCGCCGCCTTGTAGCATGGGGATTATTTTTGTGTCCGCATTTACGCCTTGCTTGGCGTAGGTGATTGCTTTTTCTGTGGTTTCTGCGGGGTTTTCAAGCGGCTTTGTAATTTCAAGCCCATTTGCCGCATAATCCCCATCATACTGGGACGGCGACGTGTTAAGCAGCAAATACTCTTGCGGAATCTTCAAAATACTGCCGCCATATCGAGTGTCTGCGCCTTTATCGTTAGTAGCGTCAACCACCGAGCAGCTCACAGCCAAACGCACATTTGCGGCTGTAGCGTCTGCGGTTAGGTCGCTTACGGTCGTCTGCAAAATCTCAGCACGGCTCATTAATGTGGCATCTTTGCCAAAGGTCGCGTAAACTCCGCTGCTGTCGGGGAACTGAACATTTTCAAGCACTAACATCTTCGCGCCTGCGTCAATAGCTTCCTTTGCAATCGCGTCAATGTAGTCGTGTGTTTTTGGTGAGTACGGGTTAAGCCACGGCTTACCACCATTTTCTGGCGAAGCATCAAGCCACAAAAATTGGCTGTTTTGATAATTTATCGCATAATCAAGTCGGCCTGCGCTTGCAGCTTTGGGGTCACGAAATACACTCATTTTTGTCACGAGGTTTAAGTTCTTGCTCTTTAGTTTGTCTGAAAAAGCTTTCAAGTCAATTGCATTTTCTGCAATAACTCCCCATTTATTCGCAAGCTCATTCTTGGATTTAAACAAAACATTTCCTGCTGAATTTTTTATATCCACCATAACTGCGTTTATCTGCGTACCTTCGAGCTTTTGCAAAAAGCTCTCCAGTGCCGCTGGGTCAGCGGCGATGTTGTGGGGCAAATATACAGCGCGAAGCTTGTCGAATTCCGGCTCGGGCGTGGGTTCTGGTTCGGGCGCAGTGCTCGACGAAACAACTTGAGGCGGCGGTGTGACTTCTGGCTCTGAAGCGACTATGGTAGGCGCTTTGCCTATGCTCATCACGAAATCATAAACAGGCTCGTAAATTACTGTGCCGAGGTATCCAAGCCCCGCAAACAACAAAATCACGAGAATAACCGTTAACGGTCGCGGTTTTGCGCGGTAGGATGATGAAGTCATTCTGCCGTAATATCTTTTAACCCTGCGGCTGTTTCTTGCCAATTCAGCACCTCCTTGATGTAAAAATAAAATCTCAATGTTAGACGGGCAATCCGTGACCAATCAAGCCGTAAATCGCAAGAGACAAAAGCCCGATGTAAATAAGCAAAATGGGCAACCCACGAAAGGAGCGAGGCACAGGACTGATTGCAAGCCGCTTTCTCGCGTAATATACGACGAGCAAAGCCACCGTGTAGCCAACACCTGTTCCCAGAGCATAGCCAGTAGTCTGAAAAAAGTCAAAATTCTGGATTATTGCAATGAAAAAAACGCCGAAAAGAGCAGTGTTGAACGTTGAGATTGGCAGCGCAGGCAAAATTAGCTCAAATATTTTTGGCGTGAATCGTTTGGTCGCAAAATATACGCCGAGGTACACAAGCAAAACACTTGCAAGAAAAAGCGGTGTGCGAAATGCGCGGGCGTTTTCAACGTCCCTAAGATAGTAGCTGATTGCCGATGCAGGCATAGACGTTATGAACAGCATAAACGTTAACGTAGCACCATATAGTATGCCCTGTTTACGCGATTTTAATAGCAGCGTAAATCGGTTAAGGCCTAGCGCGCGGGCGAATACCGCGTTTTCAATAGCAGCAGCAGTAAGCGCCATTCCGAAAAAAGACAAAAAATATTCCAACATCTCACCTACTTGCTAATAATATATCTGCGCTCACGGCGATAGGATTCGTCAATGGCAAATCCCAGAAGCTTGTGGTTGAAAAAACGGACTATTGCAATTAAAAATCCAAGCATAATGAAGCCCATGAACGGTATTGCAAGGCCGCTTAGCTTGTATTGGTTTGTCATAGCTATGCCCCAAAGAGTGCCGTTGCCGAAGTACTCGCGCAAAAACGAAAGCGTAAACAGTGTTAGCACAAAGGCAAGCAAATGGAACATTTCGGTTTTGAGAACGGGCAAAAGCCGCGAACGTGGAGTAAGCGACAATGACTGAAAAAGCGTGAGACCGTTGACAGCAAGCAAATAAAGGTACATTCCCAGTGAGTTTGCAATATCGGTGAACATAATCATAATCACCTCGCGAAGCAGCATCATCATGCCTGCTGCGACAAAGGTTGTGATGATTGAGCGAACCCAAAGCGGCAGCTTGCGGGCAAAAACCACCGAAACCATCATCGTGACAAGGTGAATGCCAAGCATTTCAATTGTAAGCGCAACAGCATTTTTAAGGCTTGTGGAGGTAGCGATGAGGAACGGAAGGTCAAAGCCCAAAACAAGCGCAGGGTTGCTTATAAAAATCGCGTTAAGCGTTCGATGAGTTATTTTGTATCGTTTGCCTGTTGAGACTTTCAACCTTTTTCCTCCTTATTTTGCTAGTTAAAAATTCACCAATCATATCAAAGCCCCAAACTGTGGCGTTCATTAGCAAAATAGCAAACGGCATCTCCTCTTCAAAATTGCCATAACGTCTAAACAGCATTGCCGCAACACCCGCCGTAACTGCCCATGCAGCCTTGGCCCACCCGCGTTTTGGAGCGGTTACAGGGTCGCCTAGCAAAAATACTCCGCCAATCAAAAGTGTACCGCTCATCATTTCATACAAAAGCGAATCGAGTCGCAATTGCGTGGTCATGTCAGTCCAACCGCTGATTCTTGGAAATAGAAACGCAAAAGCGGCAGTTGTAGCAAAAAAGCAAAGAGGCGTTACAAAACGAACAGTGTTCCTAGAAACAAGGTATAAAAGACAAGTCAAGATTACTACAATGTTAGTGGCGCCCATTGGGCCAGGGAAATTGCCCAACGCCATCGAGACCAAATCGTATTTGGGCATTCCTCCAAGGTCAAGTGTGAAGGCAGGAGAAATACCGACAATGCTCTTGATTTCGCCAAAAACTGCAATTTTTTCAAACGGCAGAGGATATGTAAACATTTTAACGGGGAAGCATATGGTGACGAATGCAAGGCCAGCAGCAGCGGGGTTAAAGACATTGTGCCCGACGCCACCAAACGGGTGCTTTGCTACAACGATGCCAAAAACAGCGGCAGCAGCGACAATCCAAAAGTCGATGGTGGCAGGCATTAGCAGTGGCAACAACATACCTGTTACGATTGCAGAATAATCACGCGGGTTCAGCTTTTTTCTTGCAACCAAAATGCAGGCGGCGTCTGCAATAACCGCAGTTAAAACGGAAACCACAAGCAACATAAGAGCGCGAGGGCCGTAATAATATATGGCCATGACGTAAATAATTAGCATTGTCAAAATTGCGTCGCCCATTAAAACGCGGGTAGTTTCGTTGTGGCGAATGTGGGGTGCGGCAGCAGCATTAAGATTCAAAATCGTCCGCCTCCTCGTTCTGCACAGGTGCAATAAAGTGAGCAAGCGCATACTGCTTGGCCTTGGCAACAGTGCCCGAAACATTAAGCTTAGACGGGCAAATGTAGCTGCATGTTCCGCAGCCCGTACATAAATGCGCGTCAAACGCCTCCAAATGCGCGAAATAGCTGTTCGTTGTAAATCGCTGAATATACATGGGGTTAAGTCCTATAGGGCAGACCTGTTCGCAGCGACCACAGCCAATGCAAGCGTAATTTAAATCGGCTACATTCTCGCGAAAAGCCAAAACGGCTCGCGTTGTGTAGGTAATCAAGGTTTTTTCCGCGTCAATGACTGCAATCCCAGTCATTGAGCCACCGCAAACAATGCGCGTAGGCTCGTCCATGAGACCGCAACGCTCAAGCACTTGCAAAACCGTCATGCCAATGGAGGCCTCAAGATTCATGGGATTTGCTACGCAGTTGCCTGCAACAGTGATAAATACGGTGCTTTGTCGCTTGCTGCGCGTTATTGCGCGGTGCAAATGAATTAGCGCGCCTACGCCCACCACAAGCTTTAACCCCTCGCCTAAATGCAAGTTTGGCAAGCGTTGTTCCGCAGGATAGCCGCCGCGAATTCGCATAACACGAACCCCTTCAATGTAGTGCGGTATGCGTGTTTCAATATCGGTGACGTTTTTGTAAACCATAATAACAGCTTTTTCGCATTTTGCCACGCGCTTGCAAAGCATTAGGCCGTTAATAGCCTCCTCGCGAAGCTTTAGAATAGGGTTTATTTGGCTTGAAACATATGGCTCATCGTCGAGAGCATCCGCCACAACAGCCACAACCTTTTGCGCCTTTGCGCTTAAAAGCTTGCGATAAAGCGGTCTGCCGTCGCGTTCGTCACGAATTTGAGCTTGCCTTGCAATCTCTATAACTTCGTCAACGCTCACGGCATTGGGGTTGAAGGCAGCGGGTCTATCAAGTAGCAACGCTTCTGTCTGTGGGTTAACAAAACGCACCAAAGGGCGCGAAAACGCAGGCTCTTTATGTTGAGCAAGCACAATTCCATTTGTGAACATTGCCATTGAGATTAGCTCCTTTCAGGAGATTTGCAAGGTATTTACATTAAGGCGGTGAGGGTATAAAGATTTCTCTAGTAAATGACGACAAGTTAAAAATCTCACTCACACGCAAGGATTTTGAAAATGTGGGGCTTCTCAGCGCTAACATTGACTACAACGACGAAAACACTCGTAAAATTTTAATTGATTTGCTAAAACTTGCAAAAGTGGAGGTTGGGTTCTCTCCGCGCAAAGCTAAGCTTTTTGTCGAGGTTTATGAGAGCGAGGAAGGTGGTGCGGATATATATTTCACCTGCATTCGCAGGCCAACACGGCTAGATAATTCGCAAAAAATTATTTCGCCAATGATTTTTGAGTTTGAACGAGCAGCCGATTTAATCTCGGCGGCAGCTCAAGTTTGTTTGCGATACAGCCATAGAATTTATAAATCTTCGCTGTATAGGATAAACTCAAGGTACAGGCTGCTTGTCTACAACCTTGATTATGCCGACAAACTTAGCATGTATTTTCTATCCGAATTCGGCAAGATGCTTGCCGACGACGAGATATTCGCAGCGTACACAGTGGAGCATGGAAAAGAAATTATTGCGGATTGTGCGCTTGAAATTATTGCGGAAGTTTTTTCATAGCAGCGTCCCGTAGCTCTTTTACTGCGGCGGTGTAATCGTCGGCAGAGAACAGCGATGAGCCTGCAACAAGAACATTCGCACCAGCTTCGGCCACAAGAGCTGCTGTGTTTACATCAATTCCGCCGTCAACTTCAATATCAAGGGAGGGCGCTAACGCCCTAAGCTCACTAATTTTGGGCAGCATGTCCGCCATGAATTTTTGTCCACCAAAGCCAGGCTCAACCGTCATAACAAGCACCATGTCAAGCTGATTCAAATAGGGCCTTATGGCAGCGACATTGGTTTTTGGCTTAATGACCAGACCACATTTGACTCCGCAAGATTTTATTTTTAGAATGGTTGATTCAACGTCGGACTCGCTTTCGATGTGAAAGGTTATCATCGAAGCACCTGCTTTTACAAATGCGTCAATGTAATCATATGGCTTTGAAATCATCAAGTGAACGTCGAAAAACATGTCGCTTGCTTTTCTAAGAGATGCAATAACTGGTGGCCCAAAGGTCATATTCGGCACAAAATGGCCGTCCATGATGTCTAGGTGCAGCATGTCCGCATTAGCGGCCTTCATTGCTGCGGCTTCCTGTCCCATTTTAGTAAAATCACAAGCCAACATTGACGGAGATATTTTTATCACAGAAGACTTCCCCCATGCAAAATTAATCAAGACGTTATCTTTCACATTATATTGTACCCTAACAGCACCTAAACGTCAACAAAAAGTGATAAAAACTTGTGGCCGTGATTGTTGTTGCAGCTATTTTAAAAGCAGCCTTACCGCTGCAAATAGAACTACTGCGCCAAATATTCGCCTAAGCCACATAGTTTTTATTCTTGGCAGCAAAAAAGCGCCGAATATCGCGCCTAAAATCCCACCAGGGAGATAGACCAACGCGTCCGACAAGGCAAAGCTTTCCGCTTTTAGATAAAGCAAGCCCGACAAAATTGCAAGGGGGAAGATTATTGCGATTGAAGTTGCGTGGCAAGCTTCGGCGGAAACTCCAAGCTTGCGAAGCATTGGCACAGCCACCATGCCGCCACCAGAGCCAAGCAAGCCGTTCAACAACCCAATTATCACCCCAAAAGGATAAACAAGAGCTTTTCTTTTAGGTTTTTCCACTTGCTTCACCCCCCAAAAAAAATATAGTTAATTTTAAAATTATTCCGCACAACAGACGTGTGACGGGTTCGCAGATGAGTGAGTTTTGGCTTTACCCAAAACGGTATAAACGAGGTTGCGTTCTTCTTGCGGTGATAATCCTCGCATGAAAAGTATAAAGACTTATGTCTCTTAAAAAGGTCTTTTGGTTCTTTTCTCCTCAAGAAAAGAACACCGACCAAGCTACAAGTTAGTATTGACTATAGTTGGTAATTACATATATCATTAGCAAATTTTTTGCTTTAATGTAGTTTTTTCCACGTAACATATTTTTATCTATGTCTGGAAAAATAGAAGCATCAAACCGAAAGGGAATGATTTTATGAATAATATTACCAACAACGATTATGATTCGCTTGTAAAAAGAGTGTCTCCGCCCACGAAAAGCTACCAGACGATACCGCTTGCATTTTTGATAGGCGGCGCAATTTGCACGCTTGGCGAGGCGCTTATAAATTTGTACCAATACATGGGGCTTGAAACTGACGTTTCGTTTGCCGTGGCTTCGATTACGCTTGTGTTTTTGTCTGCACTGTTGACTGGACTCAACGTCTACGACAATATAGCAAAATACGGCGGCGCAGGAACACTTGTGCCAATCACAGGCTTTGCAAACGCGGTGGCATCGCCTGCGCTTGAATTCAAAAGCGAGGGATATATACTGGGGCTTGGAGCAAAACTTTTTGCGATTGCAGGCCCTGTAATAGTTTACGGAGTTACGGCAGGAATAATCTACGGGCTTGCAATATTCCTGTTTAAGCTTTATTAGGAGGCCGAATATGACTAGAATGGGCAAATATACCCTAAAACTGGACACGCCTGTGTCTGTGCTAAATTTTGCGTCAATTGCCTCAAAAAAAGAGGCTGAAGGCCCAATGGCCAAGTATATTGACATTTTGAACAACGACTCCATGTTTGGTCAGCAAACTTGGGAAAAAGCAGAAAGCCGTATGCAACAGGAGGTCGTCGAAAAAGCATTGAGCAAAGCAAACCTTACCCGCGACGAAATCGGCTACCTTTTCGCAGGCGACCTTTTGAATCAGTGTATCGGCAGTAACTACGGCCTTGCCGAAGTTGGCATACCCTTGCTTGGACTTTACAGCGCGTGTGCCACAATGGCGGAGGGGCTTGCGATGTCGTCAATATTCGTTGAGGCAAACGCTTGCGAGAAGGCTATGGCTGTCACGTCGTCGCATTTTTGCTCGTCAGAGCGGCAGTTTCGTTTTCCCCTTGAATACGGCGGCCAACGCACACCGACCTCACAGTGGACTGTGACAGGCGCAGGCGCTGTTGTCCTCGGCAAAGGCGAAACGCCTCCCTTTGTAAAGGCGATAACAGTCGGCACAATCAACGATAAGGGCATAAAGGACATCAACAACATGGGTGCAGCAATGGCACCTGCCGCTCACCAGACGATTCTGCGATATTTTGAGGACAGCATGACTAACCAAGACAACTACGACTTGATTTTGACTGGCGACCTCGCACATGTTGGCTCGGAGCTTTTGCACGAGCTTTTGCAGCGTGACGGCTACGACATTCGCAAAAAACATTCCGACTGCGGCCTTTTGATTTACGACCGCGAATCACAAGAAGTCAACTCTGGCGGCTCTGGCTGCGGTTGCTCGGCAACAGTTCTCTGCTCGTATATTTTGCAATCCATGCGCGAAGGCAGCTTGAACAACGTGCTGTTCATTGCAACAGGCGCGCTGATGTCGCCCACAAGTGTGCAGCAAGGCCAAAGTATACCCAGCATTGCACATCTTGTGCATCTTTCCACCACGAAATAGAAAGGATTTTTACTATGTCCAGTTTTATGGAATATTTCTGGGCCTTTGTGGTCGGCGGCGCAATTTGCGCGGTCGGTCAAGTGCTCATTGATTATACAAAAATGACTCCTGCGCGCATTCTTGTTGGCTTTGTTGTGCTGGGTGTAATCCTCGGCGCATTTGGACTGTATCAGCCTCTTGTAGATTTTGCAGGCGGCGGCGCAAGCGTACCACTTCTCGGCTTCGGCAACCTTATTGCGAAAGGCACACTTGAGGCTGTTCGCGAAAAAGGATTGCTTGGCGCACTAACTGGCGGCCTCACAGCGTCTTCCGCAGGTATTGCCGCTTCGATTTTCTTCGGTTTACTAGTCGCTTTGATTTTCAAACCCAAAGATAAGGCGTAAGTGATTAATGAAAAACGCGCCGCTTGTCAGTGACAAGCGGCGCGTAAATTTAAAATTAGTTTGTGATTGCTTTTTCTGTTTCTTTGTCGAAGAGATGAATCTTAGCTGTATCCATAGCGATTTTGATTTTTTCTCCAGACTTTGTGGCTGTGCGAGGAGACACGCGAGCAATCCAGTTGCCGCCTGCGCTCTTCAGGTACAGATAAGTCTCTGCGCCCATCATTTCGCTAACTTCAACGGTAGCTTCGAGAATACCAGTCTTCGCTACAGAAAGGAACATTTCTTCGTCGTGAAGATGCTCTGGGCGAATACCCAAAACAACAGACTTGCCGACATATGGCTTAGCAGCTTCAACCTTTGTTTCAGGAAGTTCAGCATAATACTTTTTGCCTTCTTCGCCAAATTCAACGGATAGTCCGCCATCTTTTGAAATAACTTTAGCATCAATGAAGTTCATTTGTGGTGAACCCATGAAGCCAGCAACGAATGTGTTGCAGGGCTTGGCGTAAAGGCTACCAGGAGAGTCAACTTGTTGAATGAAGCCGTCCTTCATAACAACGATTCTATCGCCCATGGTCATAGCCTCAACTTGGTCATGTGTAACATAGATGAATGTTGTGCCAAGTCTCAAGTGGAGCTTTGCAAGCTCGGTGCGCATTTGCGCTCTTAGCTTTGCGTCAAGGTTGGATAGCGGCTCGTCAAGCAAGAAGACCTTAGGCTCACGAACGATTGCGCGACCAAGAGCAACACGCTGACGTTGACCACCAGAAAGAGCCTTTGGCTTGCGGTCAAGTAAGTGAGTGATGTCAAGGATTGCAGCAGCTTCGTCAACGCGACGCTTGATTTCGTCCTTGGGGGTTTTGCGAAGCTTTAAGCCGAACGCCATGTTATCAAAAACAGTCATATGCGGGTAGAGAGCATAGTTTTGGAACACCATTGCGATGTCTCTGTCTTTTGGAGCCACATCGTTGACAAGAACGTCACCGATATAAAGTTCGCCGTCGGAAATTTCTTCAAGACCCGCAATCATTCTCAATGTAGTTGATTTTCCGCAGCCGGAAGGACCAACGAGAATGATGAACTCTTTGTCTGCAATCTCGAGACAAAAGTCAGTGACCGCCGTAACGCCACCCGAGTATCTCTTGTAAATGTTGCGAATGGAAAGATTTGCCATTTGCTTACCTCCTAATAATGTTTGCAGCCTCTGCCGCACGTGACTCTCTACAATGACCATTCTACCTTAAATCGGGGCGCGAAACAATCCGCTATATCCCCAAACTTAAAAATGCGTATTTATTAATATTAACTAGATATTTTCGTTTTATGATAATTCGCGCCAAAAACAAGCAGCATTATCTACACAATTTGTTCAAGTTCGTTGTGCAAGATTTTTCTTACCCCGCCAACTGGTAAATTAGGGTCAAGACCAAGGCCACCAATTTTAAGCCGCTTTAAGTATTTGACCTCAAGCGAAAACTTTGCGAACATTCGCTTAACTTGATGATACATGCCCTCGTAAATCGTGACTTCTGCTTCGGATTCCTCGCCGTTTTTGATAACGACAAGCTGTGCAGGTGAGCAAATGTCGCTGCCAAGTTCAAGGCCTTTTTCAAAAGCTTCGCAGATATCTGCGGATATATTTCCGTCTACAACGGCATAATACTTTTTGGGCACATGATTTTTTGGCGAGAGAATTTTGTGCGCAAAGCCACCGTCGTCCGTGATTAAAAGAAAACCTTCGGTGTCTTTATCCAAGCGGCCTGCGGGAAAAAGCCCCTTGCGCCTAAGCTCCTGCGGCAGCAAATCGAGGACAGTCTCGCAATTTTTGTCTCTCGTGGCGGACAATACACCAGACGGCTTGTTCATCATGTAATACACGAATTTGTCGCTGTCTACTTCTTTGCCGCAAAGCGTTATTTTGTCAGCTCCGCTGCATTTTTGCTCCGGATTTTTTGCAGCAGCTCCGTTTATAAAAACCTCACCATGCTTTATTGCGGCCTTCGCTTCTTTTCGGGAAAGTCCACAAGTTGTGGCCAAAATCTTATCTAATCGCTCCATATTTATTCCTTAGTTTCAGCAGTTGTTTCTGCAAAATCAATGTTAGGCTCAAGCGTCAGCACAATAGGATTCCAGTCCTTTGGCTGATGCCTAAAATTCGAAAACCAGTGGCAACCTTTGCGAACCCATTTTCTGCGCCATTTGTCGAAGGCTTCTTCTTTATTCTCAAAGCCGTAGTCGTCAAGGCCAAACTGAAAGCCGCAACATGGGCAAATTTCGTCGGAACCGTTGCCAAATCTATTATACGGAGGCTCATAAAGGCCGCTAAAATCACAAATTGGGCATGTATTCATTTAAGAGCTCCTTTCATTTTTGCAGCTTTCCTGGTTGTCTGTCGAAGTAATCGCGGTTATCACTTGGCTTGAAAAACGACCGCGTTGAGCCATTTTCGTTGTATGCGCCAAATGAATTTGTGTCTGGGTCATAAATGCGTAAAACTCCGTCATCATCAACCTTGACAAGGTATTCATCACGATTATTGAACAACTCATTAGCTTGTCTTGCGTAATCATTTTGGTTTTTTGCGCCAAAATCACGTCCGTGTCGGTCAAAATGGTCTTGCAATGTGTTGGGATTGCCCCAATGGTGCAGATTTTCCCCATCTTCATTCTTATGCGAGCTTGACTCTCTTGATTCCGCTTGTATCGACGATTCGACGTATGTCTGCTCGATTTTTGCTGTATTTTCTCGGCCCAAGTATGAGCTTAGCGCGAGCAGCACCAGTACAATTCCCGCTGCAATGCGGACATATTTTCTAAGTTTGTACACTTCCGCATCACTCCATTAAATTATAAAACATTTCATCGTATATATTACCGCAAAAAATTCACTTCGGCAAGTACTTTCTAAATTTGACATTTAAATAAAAGAATAGTACAATAGTATGGTAATTTTTTGCGTCTATAGCTCAGCAGGATAGAGCGTCCCCCTCCTAAGGGGAAGGCCACTGGTTCGAATCCAGTTAGACGTGCCAAGCAGCTTGAAGCTGCACACAATACACGCTCTAAGTTTTGAGCTGAATAAATTTTATCGCACGCGCATAAGTCTTTGAACAGTCCGTTTGAAGCTGCGCATATCAAGCGTTCGTGGTTTTGAGCGCAACAAATTTATCGCACGCGCATAAGTCTTTGAACAGTCGGTTTGAAGCTGCGAATACCAAGCGCTCTAAGCTTTGAGCTTATTGAATTTTATCACACGCGCATGAGTCCGCGCATAACTGAGGAGACGTCAATGGAACCCGAAGGCAATATTATTTTCGACATACTGCTGCTAGTCTTACTGATTTTGTTCAACGCATTTTTTTCCATGAGTGAAATTGCGCTAATCTCGCTAAACGACAACAAGATTAAACTAATGGCCCGCGAGGGCAACAAAAAAGCCGCAATGATTTTGAAGTTGGTGAGTCACCCGTCAAAATTTCTTGCCACGATTCAAGTTGGCGTT
>JAVBKH010000264.1:0-7159 GCA_031554155.1 Oscillospiraceae bacterium | reverse complement strand
TTGCCGCGGCTTCCTCGTCGGAAGACTCTTCAACTCTAGGCTCAATTTTTACAGTAATATCTTGATAAAATTTCTTGTCAATATATACCTTAACGAGAACCTCGCCAACTTGGTCGCTGGAAATTGTGGGGCTCCAGACCTTGCTGTCCCGCTTAGCAGGGTTAAGCGTAGCTTCGGCGACTACATCGCCATCAATTCGCGCGCGGATTAGAATATCTTGGTCAACGTCTGGCAGCGGCACACGAAGTCTCGCCGTGTTAAGCTTTACAGTTTGGTCAGGCCCAATGCTCACAATTAGATTTACAGATGAGCCAGGGTTAACAATTGAGCCTGCGGGTGGGTCTTGCGCTATAACTTTGCCAACATCTGCGTCGCTGTGCCTTTCAATTACGCCGCCTTGCAACAAGCCGACGCTTTCAAGCTTCGCTCTCGCTTCGTCAACTGTTCCGCCTGTGATATCTTGGATTGTGAACGGCAAGCGTTCGGGTCCCATGCTGACATAAACATTCACAACTGTGCCCGAATTGACGCTAGAATTCTTCGACGGGTCTGTGTAAATGACCAAGCCTTGAGCAATTTCCTCGCTGTAGGTGCGCTGCTCCTTGTATTCGAGGCCGTAATCGTTTAGCCATGCGATTGTCTGGCGAGCATCTTTCCCCGCAAAATCGGGAATCTCGACGACCAAACGTCCAAGGCTAACCTTGACTTTGACCTGTGAACCAACCTTAATCATAATTCCCGCTTTTGGCTTTTGTTCGATTATAACGCCCTTTGCCCATTCATCGCTGTATATTTTTTCTTCTGGAACAATCTCAAACTGGTCGTTTTGAGAGACCGCCGTGTCGTATTTTATGCCGACAAGATTGGGCAGATCTTCTTGCGCCACCTGTACAAACGGGTTGTTGTAGTAAAGCATTAATCCGATAAAGGCAAGCGCCGCCATGACAAATGCCAAAGTAACGCCTGTCAAAATTGGAATGTAGGGTGTTTTGCGGCGTTGTGACATATTGTCCTCTCCTCGGGTCTTATCAATGGCCCGTCTAATTTTCTTGTCCTTGGCTTTTTCGCTTTCAGAAGCATATTTGTACTCAAAATGAATTGATGGATTCGATTTAAATGCCTCGATGTCCGCAATCATTTCAGCGGCAGAGCCGTAGCGCTTGCTTGAGTCCTTTTGCATTGCGCGTACCGTGATGTCCTCAAGCCCTGTGGGAATGTCTGGGTTAATCGAAGTTGGCCGAACAGCCTGCAACTGGATTTGCTTTAACGCCACCGAAACAGCGGAATCAGCCTCAAAGGGTAGTTGGCCTGTCAGCATTTCAAAAAGCATTACGCCCACGGAGTAAATATCGGTTTTTTCGTCGGTGGTGTCGCCCATTGCCTGCTCTGGGCTGATATAGTGAACCGAGCCAATCGCACGGTCTGTGATAGTTTTGACTTCGCTTCTTGCGAATCTTGCAATGCCGAAGTCTGTGACTTTAATCGTGCCGTTTTGCAGCAGCATAATGTTCTGCGGCTTAATGTCTCGGTGAACAATGCCTTTATCATGAGCGTGTTGAAGCGCTCGAAGAATTTGCAGCGTAAAGTGTACGGCCTCTTTCCAAGTCAGTACGCTTTGACGCTCAATGTAGTCCTTTAGCGTGATACCGTCGATATATTCCATTATAATTGAATGTGTGCGGTTCGTGAAGCTTACGTCGAAAACCCGCACTATATTTGGGTGCGAAAGCACCGCAATTGCCTTAGATTCATTCTTGAATCGGCGTAAAAATTCCGAATTGCCCACAAATTCGTCACGTAAAATTTTTACTGCGACAGTTCGTTGGTCAATTGAATCAAAAGCCTTGTAAACATTTGCCATGCCGCCAAAGCCTATGACTTCTTGAATTTCGTAACGTCCTTCAAGCTTTTTGCCTATATATTTATCCAAGCCTTATTATCCCTCCACTTGTCGCTCCCATGCCATGTCGTCATGCGTAACCGCACTTTCTTCTCACTGCACGCTGCACACGATTGCAGTGATATTGTCGGCGCCTCCGCCTGCCTTGGCAAAATCAATCAAGGGTTGGGCATTTACGCCGCTTAAAGCAGCTTCAACCAAGCCAAACAGCGCATTGGTCTGCAAGTAGTTGTAAAGTCCGTCGGAGCAAAGCAACGCTACGTCGTCGTCGTTAAGCTCATGCACAACAAAATCCGCCTCGACCTTATCGCCCACGCCCACTGCGCGAGTGATGAAGTGGCGTTTTGGGTGAGTTTTCGCGTCTTCCGCTGTGATTTCGCCGATGTCGACAAGCATCTGCACAACCGTGTGGTCGCGTGTAAGTTGAAGCTCGCGCTCGGCCGAAACACAATACACGCGGCTGTCGCCAACACATGCAATATACAAAGTCTTGCGTACAAACACCGCTATAATAAGGGTTGTCCCCATTCCTGTGAGGTTTGTGTCCTTTTGGGCAGCATCAAAAACTATTGCATTCGCCCCTGCCACCGCCGACATCATGATTGAGCGGAGAGCAAGCTCCGAAAGCTCGGCCGAAAGGTCGCGCCTCAAAACATCGCAAACTTGCTTCAACGTCATGGCGGAGGCCACGTTTCCGCCTGCCTCTCCACCCATGCCATCGCACAAAACAGCAAAAGCTAGGTCGTCCGAGATTTTTTCGGCTGCAAATGTATCCTGATTTGTAGTGCGCACAAGGCCTACATCGGTCGCACCAAATATGTTTTTCAAATCAATGCCTCCTTCTAGTTCGGTTACATGGCGTTTTCGCGTCTAAGTTGGCCACATGCGGCGGAAATGTCGCTGCCAAGCTCACGGCGCACAGTTGCTGTAATGCCCTCGGCTTCGAGAATTCTCAAGAATTTCGCCACAGCCTCCGATTTGCTGCGGCGATACCCGCGCTCGGAAATTTTGTTGACAGGAATCAAGTTCACATGACAGTTGATTGTTTTTAGCTTTGATGCAAGCTGCTTTGCGTGGACTGGTGCGTCGTTTTCGCCATCAATAAGCGCATATTCAAAGCTTATGCGTCTACCTGTTGCGGCAAAATAACATTTGCACGCCGCAAGAAGGTCCTTGACTGGCCACTTTGCGTTGATTGGCATAATTTTCGAACGAAGCTCGTCGTTAGGTGCGTGTAGCGAAACTGAAAGCGTCAGCGGCAGCTTCTTTTCCGCGAGTAAATCTATTTTGTCCACCAAGCCACATGTGGAAAGCGATACGTGGCGCAGGCTCATGTTTTGTCCGTCGGGGTGAGATAAAATTGTGAGAAAGTCAATCACGTTGTCAAAGTTATCCAGTGGTTCACCAATGCCCATAAGCACGACGCTGCCCACTTTTTTGCCTGAATCTTGCTGCGTTTTGTAGATTTGGTCAAGCATTTCTGCGGCAGTGAGGTTGCGGACTAGGCCACCTAATGTTGAGGCGCAAAAACCACAGCCCATCTTACAGCCAACTTGCGTGGAAATACACAAACTTTCGCCATGACGATAGCTCATGAACACGCTTTCTATGCAGTTTGAGTCAGCAAGCTCGTACAAATATTTGACTGTGCCATCTTGCGCGGAAGTCTGTTTTTTCTTTATGCTAATGCAGTTTATGTAACAGGCATCGTTCAAGCTGCCACGCATTTTTTTTGAAAGCGTGGTCATTTCGTCAAAGTTTGCGGCATTTTTGTTGTGTAGCCAATCAAAAAGCTGCTTTGCGCGAAATTTTGGCTCGCCAAGCTCTGTTACAAGTTTTTCTAGTCCTACGAGAGTCTGGGATTTTATATCAAGCTTATTCAAGCGGTATCTCCTTATTTTTTTGCCAACGCTGCAATGAAAAATCCGTCGGCGTCCATGTCTGCAAGAATCGTCCTCATGCTGCCGCCGCCTAAAATTTCTGGCAACTCGGCCGCGATAAAATCAGTGTTTTCTTTTAAGAATCGCTCAACAATGCGCTCGTTTTCGGCAGGGTTAAGCGTGCAAGTGGAGTAAATCATGCGACCGCCACTCTTACAATATTGTGACGTTGTTTTGAGAATTTTATACTGCAAATCTGGTAATTCTGCGAAATCTTCGGGATTTTTTCGTTTAATTTCGGGTTTGCGGCGAATTGCGCCAAAACCCGAGCAAGGCACGTCGCATAGGATTTTGTCAAAAAGGCCCATGCTTTCGTCATATTCTGTAACGTCGCGAAGCTCCGCGCGTATGGATTTCATGCCCATTTTCTTTGCGCGCTCCTTGATTAAGTCAACGCGGTGCTCATGCAAATCGCAGGAGACTATCTCGCCCTTGTCGCCCATTAATTCGGCTATGGTAAAGCTTTTTCCACCAGGGGCGGCACATGCGTCAAGAACGCGGTCGTCTGGCTTTGCGAACAAGGACTCTGCGCAAATTTGGCTTGCTTTATCCTGCACATGGAAAAAACCTCGCTTAAATTCGGGCAGCTCATAGACTGCGCCAGCTTTGTCAAGTCGCAGGCAATTTTCGAGCTGATTGTCGTCAGAAATCTCAAGACTATGGACACTAAGCCGCGAAATAAGCTCCGCTTTTGTAATCGAAAGCGTGTTCACGCGAATATAAAGCGGCGCGCGTCCAAGGCTGCCCGCCAAAATTCGACTTGTAAAATCCTCGCCATAAGATTCAAGCAAAAGCTCAACAAGCTTGATTGGGCACGAATATTTTACGCTAAGGTGCGCTGAAAGCGGCTCATTTGGTATGGGGATTGCTTTATCAGCGCGCAAAAAAGAGCGAAGCACGCCATTCACGAACCCTGCCGCTTGCGGCTTGCCAAAATTCCGCACAAGCTCCACGCTTTCAGCTACGGCTGCGTGGTCAGGTACGGAATCCATGAACAATAGCTGATACACGCCTGTTCGCAAAACCTCCAAAACAACTGGAGAAAGGCTTTTGAATGGGGTTTTTGAGTGAGCGGTTATGCAAGCGTCGAGCGTGACGCCATATTCAAGCACGCCGTAGAAAAGCGCAGCAAAAAAAGCGCCGTCGCGGCTGTCTGGCTTATATTTGCGGAATATATTGTCGAGCACCAAGTTGGACCACGCATTTTGCGCGTCAACTTTCATCAGTGCTTCAACGACAATGTGACGGACATTCTTCATAAATTGTCTCTTTCAAAAATTTTTGCCCTTTAACAATTCGCTTGCCGCGCGAAAATTCCGCGCCACTCATGGGTTTTTTGCCTTCGGGTCTCACTTCCAAAAGCTCAATTGCACCGTCCTTACAGCCCACAATCAATCTTTTTTCGTCGAGAACTTCGCCAATATTTCCATTATATCCTTCAACTGGCTTGGCTGCAAGTATTTTTACAATTTTCCCGTCAAATCGAGAAAATGCGCAAGGTGCAGGATTAAGCCCACGAATGAGATTACATACTTCTTTCGGCGATTTGCTAAAGTCAAGGTCCGCAAGTTTTTTGTCCAACATAGGAGAGTGGGTAGCGAGATTTTCGTCCTGCTTAGTGCGTGAAGCTGTCCCCGCTGCTATTTGCTCAATCGTCTTTTCAAGCGCATCCGCGCCAGTTGGGGCAAGTCGCTCAAACAGTTCGCCTGCTGTCTCGTTTTCGCCTATTTTCGTCGTTATAGTAAGGATTGTATCGCCTGTGTCAAGCCCCTCAGCCATGTACATTGTCGTTACGCCTGTCTCGGTGTCGCCGTTTATCACGCTCCACTGAATTGGCGCTGCGCCGCGCAACTTTGGCAAAATCGAGGCATGAACATTGATACAGCCAAGTTTCGGCAAGTCAAGAATATCTTTTGGCAAAATCCTGCCATAGGCCACCACGACGATTAGGTCTGGCGCTAAGTCCTGCAATTGCTTTAAAACTGTGCCATCGCGCAGTTTTAATGGCTGAAACACTGGAATATTGTGCGCCTGCGCAAGCTTTTTCACTGGAGTGGGTTCAAGCTGCATACCTCTGCCCTTTGGGCGGTCGGGCTGCGAAAAAGCGCCGACCACATCAAAGCCGCAAGAAATCAGTCTTTCAAGGCATGGCACCGCAAAATCTGGTGTGCCCATGAATACGATTCTCATTCGTCGTCCTCGTCCTCGTCAAGCATCTCGCTTGCCAAATCTTTGAATATAATGCCGTCTAGGTGGTCGCTTTCGTGGCACATTGCGCGCGCCATAAGTCCTTCTGCGCTCATTGTGAACAAATCGCCGCGTCTGTTTTGCGCCTGTATTTTAACGGAGCGAGGCCGCTCAACTATGCCATATTCTCCTGGAAAGGAGAGGCAGCCCTCGCTTTCTGAAAGCGTATCCTTTGATTTTTCGACAATCTTGGGGTTGATGAATTCAATCACGCCCTCCCCAACGTCGGCAATGAAGGCTCGGCGCAAAACGCCAACCTGCACAGCCGCAAGTCCAACTCCGTGAGCGGCGCGCATGGTTTCGGCCATATCGTCGAGCAAGTCGTGCAAACGCTTGTCAAACACTGTCACTTCGCGGCTTTTTTTGCGCAAGCTATCGTCTTTTTCGCCTAAAATATTACGCAGTGCCATTGTATACCTCATTTCGTTAAATGCGCTCGTAGTGCATGTCTATGAATATACTTACTTTTTTTTGCTCCGATGAAAATTCAAGGAGCAGTTCGCGCAAAAGCTGTCTCATTTTGCGACTATTTTTGCATTTAATTATTAGCTTATATCTATATTTATTTGCCGCGCGAAGAATCTCCGACGGTGACGGGCCTAGCAGGCGCACGGGTAAATCGGGATATTTTTCGTGGGCCTTAATTTTAAATTTTTCAGTAAAACTTTCGGCAGCTTTTTTAACCTCATCGTGATTTTCAGCCGAAAAGCCAATCCCGCAAAGGGAGCAAAATGGTGGATACAGGTGCAGCTTTCGCTGTTTAATCTCCTGCTCGTAAAACGCGGGGTAGCTTTGTGTAGCCGCAAGCTTTATTATAGGATTGTCGGGCACATCGGTTTGTATACTTGCGCGGCCTCGCTTTTCGCCGCGACCACCGCGACCACCCACTTGCGTCAAAAGCGAAAAAGTTCGCTCAAAGCTTTGAAAATCTCCTGCAAAAAGCGACTGGTCGGACTGCAAAACCCCAACAAGCGTCACATTTGGGAAATTAAGACCTTTGGCAACCATTTGCGTACCCAACATTATATCATATTCCTGCGAGAGAAACGCGCCAAACAATTTTTCGTGTGAA
>JAVBKH010000031.1:0-2682 GCA_031554155.1 Oscillospiraceae bacterium | reverse complement strand
TATCCTTTATTTCTTTTAGAATAAGTCCCTCAATATCCGATATTTTTATGCAGCAGCTAATGGCACATTTGCCTTTGTTGTAGCCGTTGCACTGCAAATAATCAGCTTGGCACTGCGTTAAAACCTTGCCGCAATTTCCGCAAAAAACTAACCCCTTCAGCCAAGTTCTTATTTGGGCTGATTTTTTTTGTCTGTTGCCAAACAAGATTTTATTTTCGGCTAAAACATCTTGAGCCTTGTACCAAATTTCTGCGTCAACTATCGGCGTGTGTCCGCCATCGCGAACAATTGCTTCTGGATTATCGCCAAAGCGGTATGCGTTTGGGATTTTTTGCGGAGTCCAGCGAAGTTTGCCGATATACACGGGGTTTTTCAGTATGTACTGTATCGTTCTGCTTTCAAATTTATTGCCGCGCTTTGTTCTCGCACCCAAATCATTGAGCAGTAACGCAAGCTGTCGCAAGGTCATATCGCGGCTTGCGTATTTTAAAAAAATCAATTTTACAAAATCAGCCTCAAGTTCGTCAACCTCAAGCATGTTGCGCTCAACCTTGTAGCCATAAGCGGGGCAGGCTTGCAGGCCACCACGTTCAGCTTTTTCAGTCATGCCCTTGACAACCTCGTCGGCAAGATTAAGGGAATAGTATTCCGCCATTGCTTCGAGCATTGCTTCAAGTATTACAGAAAACTTGTCGTCCTCAATTGACTCAGTAATAGAGATTACCTTAACACCGCAATCCTTACGTAGCAGGGATTTGTAGACCACGCTGTCCTCTCGCGAGCGTGCAAAGCGGTCGAATTTGTGCACCAAAATAACATCAAAGGGCGTGGGCATTGATTTTGCCGCGCCAATCATACGCATGAAGGCAGGGCGTTTGTCTGCCCGCTTGCCAGAGATTCCCTCGTCGACGTAGATGTGGTTCTCGTCAAGCTCAATATTGTTTTGCTTCGCGTATGCTCGAATAGCTTTTAGTTGGGCATCTGGCGAAAATTCTGTTTGGTCGTCTGTTGAAACCCTAACGTATGCTGCACCTTTTGTCACAATTTTCACCTCCACAAAAGCAATCAAAGGAGTCTATGCGTTTGCGGATTGTCCGTATGCGAATACCGTTCCTAGTTGCCACATAAATTGACAAGGGGGATTTTTTATGCAGAAGGGCGACAAGCCAAAAAAAGAAGCCAAATCAATCAAAGTTGAGGCCACCAACCGACCAAACAAGGAGCAAAGCAAGCTAATTATGCAAGAGTTAGGCGAATTTTTGTCGCGCAATTGGTATACCAAAAGGAGTTAGGTCCACCTAATTGAGTCATAACGACTTTTGCATTAGCGGGGCTTGAGTTTTTGATTTTCACGGGGTATTGCAGTTTTTTGTCATAAATCCACATTGCTATACCTCCTCATTTTGCCAAGGCCAAGGGCCGTCAACCCAAGTCCAGTGCGAGCCACCGTTGAAATCGGTTTGCTTTAGTGGACCAAATTTGGCGGTAAAATCCTCTATGGCCTTTTTGCGCATGTCGTTATATTTTTTGTAAAATGCAAGTGCGTCTTGGTCATTTGGGTGGGTGTCAAGAAATAGAGCAGCATCAATTAGGGCAAAATCGCAAACTTGAACACGCTTTAAAAGTGCTTCACGCTCATTCATGCCTGCAAGCCCCCTCTCCTACAAATGGCAAATCAAGCTCGGCGAATATTGTGCCACGGTGAAAGCCTTGCTCAACCTCGTAAATATCCTGCCATTTTTGCTTTTGCACATATGCCATTGCCAGTGTTTGACAATCCATATCTGGTTTCATCGTCATGGGTAGCTCAATTACAGGCGGTGCAGCCATTTGCGGTGCTGTCGGCAAGGTTGCCATGGTGTCAATCATCTGCATAGGCTGTTTTTGATTTGCAGGCATCATAGTCGGTGGCGCAGCGTCGTCGTTAGGCGCGCCAATGTTCCAGCCGCGATTGCGTCCGGCCTGTGCGTACATGGCGTTTTTGTTTAAATCCAAAACATATTCTCCTTTCATGTTTCATGGAATTTATGTAAATTCCCTCGTTTTATTGTATGCTCCTTGCGGTGCGGTGTGCGACTTGTAATCACGGCATAATTGTGGTATTATCTAACAAAATGGGTGTAAATGTGTTATTTTGCTAGGCAGGGGGTTTAAGCTAAAGAAAATGAAAAACATTGCTTTAATTATAGCGATTTTACTGCTGTCAATGTCCACCATAGGCTGTTCAGATTTTAAACAAAGGCCAGTGGATTCTGTAAGCGTTGCTTCTGTGAGCGAAACAAGCACCGAAGCTGCAAAAGAAGCAGCCGATAGTCAAGATGTTATTGTTGCGGTGGACGGCTCAATTGACCCGACAAACGCGACCATTGACCCTGTATACGAAGATAGCGAGATTGTGTCGCTATTTCCGACCGTTTTTGAAGGGCTTGTCAAGATTGAGCGAAGCGAAACCGTAGATGTAGTTCCACTGCTTGCCGAAAGTTGGACATGCGAAGCAAACACAATCTATTCATTCAAGCTTAAAACTGGTACAAAATTTAATGATGGCAGTGATGTTACCATTGAAGATTGGATTTGGTCTTTTGAGCGGCTCAAAAATGCTGCGGATAGTCCGTGGGCTTCATATGCAGGTATAATTGAGTCAGTGACTTCATCAAGCGCTGACATGCTGACAATCAAGCT
>JAVBKH010000002.1:0-7676 GCA_031554155.1 Oscillospiraceae bacterium | reverse complement strand
ACAGGCTCGGAATTCTTGGGCAAATACGCGCCTGTTTGGTGTACTTTAACCATAATCTGCCTCCAAAAAATATCATAATAACCTTTACCATATTAGCACAAAACCGCAGAATTTACAACGCGATTTGACGTATACTCGCGGCAATTTCGGTGCATATTCTATGTAGAAAGATTCGCTATACATCAAGTATAAATTTATTTTTACAAGGAGTATATATGCACGAATATGCTAAGGCCTCATACCGATACTTTTTTCTGGCATTTTCGGTCGCTTTTTTTGTGCTTAGCTTGATGTTTTTGTCGCTGATGAATATTGTGCACCCCAAAGCGCCAGAGTCGCTGACGCGAGTGCCCGACGCGGACGTTCCTGCGGTGTATGCTCCCACGGAAAGCGACGCGCTTAGCGTACTTTTCATCGGTGTTGAAAAAGAAAATTCAACGACAGGCACATTCATTCTTGCTAAATTCGACCCTGCCCGTGGCAAAGTACCAATCACAGTTTTTCCGCCGCAAACTGCTGTACAAAATGGTGACAAAATAGAAACGCTGGCCGAGGTCTATGAATTTGGTGGTGCTGAATACACAAAAAAAGCGCTTGCAGCAAGCCTTGGAATTCCAATCGACCGCTACATGCGCATACGTCTTGATGCTTTTATTATCAGCGCTGCCGCCGTTGGGACTGTTGAGTACGACCTCAATGAGCCTATTACGATAAGCCGTGGCGGCGCGTCAGTCACGCTAAATCAAGGCAAACAGCTTTTGGACGGGCAGAAAGCCGCCGACGTAATCAGCTACAGCTACCCCGATGGCGAGCTTCACCGCTGTAAGGTTGCGGCAGACCTCACCGCACAAATTGTGAATCAACGCATGGATATTTGCCTTTCTACCGTTGTTGACAGCGTTTTTGAAAAAATTATCAATCTTGTCAGCACCGACATCTCTTATACCGACTACTACAATCGCAAACATGCCGCGGAATTTCTCGCGCAAGTTGGCGAAAACCCCGCCACGCCCATTGACGTTGCAGGGTTTTGGAGTGATGACAAGCGACTTTACACCCTTGCTGATACTTTTTTAGCAAAGATGACGCAGGTGTTTTGATAAGTCAAAGACGCCGATTTATTCAAAAATAAAGATTTGGTCAATGGGAGCGTTCACTGCCCTTGAAATGTCCACAGCCAGCTTCAACGACGGATTGTATTTGCCCGCTTCTAATCTGACTATCGTTTCTCTACGAACGCCAACCTTGTCCGCTAATTCGTCTTGAGTTAATTCAGAAAGCTGACGATATTTTTTTAAATATGATATAAATTCACTCATAGTTATTGGCTATCCTACCTAATTTTTTTCATAGTAATAAAATAAAATTGCATATGTGAGCATGTATCCTATCCACGCAAGTGTGCTTATGATAACCATAAATTCTCTCGTCCCAAATGGATGAGACGCGCTCCATCCCACCAAAAACACCGCAAGTGCAGGAATAGAAGCTGCTTTTTCTGCGGCTTTTTGCGAATTAAGCTTGAATCTTTCGTCTGGCATTTCATGCGACAACTTGCCTATTAAGAAAAATGCAAAGAATGCAAAAAAAGAAAAATAGAATATATCTCCGACATTATGCGATGAAAAATATCGAAACCCAAAACAGCCGAAAAATCCGAACAATCCTCCTAAATAACCATATTTTCTAATCTGTTTTAACATATCCAGCCCTCCATTAGTGATGTATTTGTCTCCTTATGTTATAAATATATCACTAATTTTCAGTTAAGTCAATACTTAAATTCATAAAAAGCCCACCAGTTTGGCGGGCTTAGCTCTTTAAAAATAAACTCATCGACTAAGCAGCCAAATTGTCTCGGATTCATGCCGTTTTGGTCTCTCCATAAGGTCTTTAACGCCGTCGTGAGCGGACTTGCCTTCGTATAGTACGTGGTAGGTTTCAGTCACAATCGGCATATATATTTTGTGGCGGACACTAAGCTCGTAGGCGACTTTTGTGCAAGGGTAGCCTTCCACCGTCATGCCAATCTCGCCGAGCGCGTCGAGAGCCGCTTTGCCTTGACCAATCAGCATACCAAAGCGACGATTTCGGCTATGCATACTTGAGCAAGTGACAATCAAATCGCCAATACCCGAAAGGCCGCCAAAGGTTTCGCTTTTTGCACCGAGAACAACGCCAAGCCGCGCAATTTCAGTGATTCCGCGTGTCATCAGTGCGGCTTTTGTGTTGTCGCCTGCGCCTAGTCCTTCAAGAACTCCCGCAGCAAGCGCAATGACGTTTTTCAGCGCACCACCAAGCTCAACGCCGAGAACATCGTCGTTGGCATAAATGCGAAAGCGTTCGTTCATCAAGGTGTCCTGTACAAATTCGGCCACAGCACGCGTCCGCGACGCTGCAACGACCGTGGTCGGCACGCCTCGCGCAACTTCCTCAGCGTGAGACGGCCCAGATATGATTACGTTTGGATTTTTTGGCAGTTCATCGTCCAAAACGTCCGAAAGCGTCTTGTAGGTGACGGCCTCAATACCCTTGGAAACACAGGCAACAGGCGTTGCAGCAGGCAAATATTCGCCCAAAGTATGCGCCGTTTTGCGCACAACTCCAGAAGGCGTTGCAATTATCACAAGGTCTGCGGTTTTCGCGTCTTCAAGCGAAGTTGTGATGACGATTTCGTCTGCTATTTTGATTTGCGGCAACAGTTTTTTGTGCTCACGGTCGCGGCAAAGCGTTTCAACTTCTGCGTCAAAAGGTGTCCAAACGGTCACATCGTGGCCGTTTTTTTGCGACATCACCGCGAGTGCAATTCCAAATCCACCCGCGCCCATAATAAAAATTTTCGCCATATTATTGCTCCTGTTACTACTTTTTTGAACCAAATTTGCTTTCTGTCCCGTTTAGTAGCCGCTTAATATTTGTGCGGTGCATTACGATGATAACAATGCCGTAAATCGCCGCAAAAACCGTGTTAAAAGCAACATTTTGATGAAGACCTCTCGACACAAAAAACGTCACAATCGGGTACACGACTGCGCCAATTATCGAGCAAAGCGACACAATTTTGGTTATGAACACAAGCGGCACAAAAATCGCGACTATTATAAGAAAAACAATCGGGTTTAGCACCAACATCACGCCAAGGGTTGTGATAACCCCCTTGCCACCGCGAAATCCAAAAAATAGCGGATAGACATGGCCCAAAACCACAAACAGTCCCGAAATATAGCCTGCATCAATTGAGGTTATACCAAGCTTTTGAAAAAACAATCGAGACAAAAATACAGCCACTATCGCCTTTAGGAAGTCGCCAATTGCTGTCAGCGCGGCAGGGCCTTTGCCGTAGGTGCGCAGCATATTTGTCATACCCGCGTTGCCGCTGCCATGCTCGCGAACATCGTCCTTTGCAAGCGCTTTTGAAACTATTATTGCAAAATTAATGCTGCCCAAAATATACGAAAATATTACTATTATAAGAACTGCTAACCCCGTCGACATAGCAAACCTCCTAAATAAAATTATTCGCCGCGCTCGCGTATGACCATGCGAACTGGTGTGCCAACTAGCCCAAACGTCTCGCGAATTTGGTTTTCCAAGTATCTTTGATATGAAAAGTGGAACAGGTCCGATTTATTGCAAAAGCAAACAAATGTAGGCGGCTTTGTTGAGGCCTGCGTAATATAGTAAATCTTAAGCCTTTTGCCCTTATCGGACGGTGGCTGAACTCGCGCAGTGGCGTAGCTAAGCAAATCGTTGAGCATACCAGTCGTGACGCGAAGCGCATTTTGCGATGCAACTGCGTTAATCATGTCGTAAAGTTTAGGCAGGCGCAGGCCAGTTTTCGCCGAGATAAAAATAAACGGCGCATAGCTCATGAAAGCAAAATCCTGCTCAAGTTTTTTCTGGTATTCCTGCATGGTTTTCGTGTCTTTTTCGATTGCGTCCCACTTGTTGACGGCTATTATTGCTGCCTTGCCTTGTTCGTGAGCGTACCCCGCCACCTTTGAATCTTGGTCGGTAAATCCCTCAATCGCATCAATCATGATGACGCAGACGTCTGCGTGGTCAACGGCCATATACGCGCGCAAAACGCTGTAACGCTCAATATTTTCTTCAACCTTGGATTTTCTCCGAATACCCGCCGTGTCTATGAAAACATATTTGCCATGTTCATTTTCAATTACGGTGTCCGTTGCATCGCGGGTTGTGCCTGCAACGTCCGAGACAATCACTCGCTCTTCGCCCGCAAGCGCGTTTATTAGCGAGCTTTTGCCAACGTTCGGCTTGCCAATAATAGCAACACGAATGTATTCTTCGCCAAGCTCGTCGTCGCGGTCAAAATCAAGGTGCGCAAAGGCTTCGTCGAGCAAATCGCCCGAACCATGCCCGTGTGACGCTGAAACCGCGACAGGGTCGCCCAATCCAAGATTATAGAATTCGTAGAATTCTGGCGGAGGGTCGCCAACTCTGTCGCATTTATTCACGCACAAAACCACAGGCTTGCCCGATTTTTGCAAAATCGAAGCGACGTCCTTGTCTGTTGCGGTCACGCCAGACCTAATGTCTGTGACCAGAATAATTGCGTCAGCCGTGTCAATTGCGACCTGCGCTTGACGGCGCATTTGCTGAAGCATAGGCGAGTCCGAATACGGCTCAATGCCGCCCGTATCGACAAGCATAACCTCTTTGTTAAGCCATTCGCAGTTTGCATAGATACGGTCGCGCGTCACGCCTGGGGTATCTTCCACAATGCTTACGCGGCGCCCAACAAGCTTATTGAATAACGTGGATTTGCCGACATTAGGTCGCCCCACTATTGCTATGATTGGTTTGGACAATTGTTTTTCCTCCTATGGTTGGCGCCTACATTTCGCTGCAAACGCTTGTATACCCTAGCCTATTTAGTCGCCTATCATCGCTGTAAGCAGCTCATAGCCATCGTTTTCAACGGCACGAACGTTGCAGCCAAGTGCTTTTGCAACTTCATCTACGCTAATGCTGTCGAGAAATAAGTCTCGCTCATGTCGCAGCATTACTGCGGGAATGAGCAGCTCGTCGCCAAGCTCTTTGCCTTTAAGTTGGTCAATTATATCCGTTGCGGTCACAAGTCCCGCAACGGTTCTTGATGTACCAAGATATTCATTTTCAATTGGTGTGACTGTAACTTTTAAGCCATTAAATCTTTTCATTGCTTCTTCGGCAAACAGATTCAAGGCAGGCGCGGCTGCAACGCCAGTTGCAATCGTGATATGTCGGTTTAGCTCAAAAGCTTCAGTTTCTTCTATAGCATCGGCAAATTCGTGCTGCAAAAGTGGCAGCAACCCTACGCCGTTTTCTAGCTGATTAAAGTCCTCATACGCGTCGTAATCGGGAAAATCTCTCTTTGCAAGCAAGTAAAATTCGTCCGCGGCGTGGCAGATTCTTGTGCCATGTTTCGCAAAATTTTCTGCTGCAAATTTTTTTATAGTACCAAGTACATTAGATGCTTCATCTTGGCGAAATAGTCGCAATTCTGGCAGTTTTTCGCGGAATTTTGTTAGACCGACAGGAACAATCGCTACGCTTTGAACATTTGGTGCAAGCGCCGAAAGCTCACGCAAGCTGAACTCAAGCTCTGTGCCGTCGTTTATTTCTGGGCACAAAACAAGCTGTGCGTTGACTTTGATTCCCGCGTCAGTGAGCCGCTTTATAAAGCGCAGCGATGTGCCTGCGCTTGGGTTTTTCATCATTTTTACGCGTAGGTCGGGGTTCATTGTATGAACAGAAATATTGACGGGACTTGTCTTCATCGAAATAATGCGGTCAATATCGTCATCTGTGAGGTTTGTGAGCGTGATATAATTGCCAAACAAAAAGCTCATGCGGCTGTCGTCGTCCTTAAAATAAAGGGATTCACGCAAGCCTTTTGGCATTTGGTCTATAAAACAAAACATGCATTTATTCTTGCAAAATCGTTGTTTGTCCATTAAATAGGTCTCAAACTCAAGACCAAGGTCGTCGTATTCGCGCTTTTTGATTTGCTTCTCCGTGACTGTGCCATCTGTTGCTTCAAGTTCAAGCCTAACTTGCTTTTCGGTCACATAAAATCTATAGTCCAGCACATCTTTTATAGCGTGGCCATTAATTTTCAGCAGTTTATCTCCTGCTTTGATACCGTGTTTTTCAGACGTCGAGGCAGTCTCAACTCCTGTGATTTTTACAGCCATTCGCGTCTCCTTTAAATGCTACAAAAATAAGGGTGGAAAAAACATCCACCCTTATCTCATGTTTGCGTTTTTGGCTTGCACTGCGCAAAGCTTACGCTTCCATCTTGATGATTTGCTTTCCGTTGTAATATCCGCAATTTCCGCAAACTCTGTGCGGAGTTTTTAGCTCGCCACATTGTGTGCATTTAGAAAATGCAGGCATTGTGAGCTTCCAAACGTTGGAGCGTCTTTTATTTTTGCGAGCTTTCGATAATTTTCTCTTTGGTACTGCCATGTTGGACACCTCCTCTTTGTATCGTGAGCTTTCACTTAATCACTATCTTCTTCGAGCAGCTTTCTTAGAACATCGAAGCGTGGGTCTGGCTCGTGCAAAACACAGCCACATTCACCTTCATTTAGGTTTTTGCCACACTTTGGGCAAAGCCCGCAACACTGCTCGTCACAAAGCATAATCCCGCTGAACTGAAGCAAAATATCCGATATCACAAGCTCGTCCAAATCAAGTTCACCGTCTGGCGCGAGGATAATTCCGTCAGCAGTTTCCTCGTCCTCGATTTTTTCAAGCACTATGTGTTCAAATTCTTGCTTAATCTCGCGATTGATTGGAACTAAACACCTTGAACAACGCCCCGACATTTCAAAAAACGCAATATAGCGAATCGTGAAAATCATGGAACGACTTTCCACGCTGCCTGTTACATTCACAGGCTTTAAAAACGGGTGCTCTCCCCACAGCTTAACTGCCGATAAGTCAAGGTTATGGTCGAATTCAAGCGTTTTTTGCGCGTTTGCGGCCGCTGCGCCGAGTTGCTTTAAATTGAGCAGAATAGGCATTTTTGTCCCCTTTGTTAAACAAAGTCACGGAGTTATTATACGCACTTTAAGGCCTTTTGTCAAGGCTTTATCTTCCTTTTTGCAAAAGAATTCCGCGCATAGCTAAATCCAAACTCAATTAAACCACATAAATCGAAAAATATCAATTAAAAATAAAAGTTCATAGATTTCTTACAAGATTTGCCACTCTTCGCTTGAAAAAGGCTGAAAAATAAGATACAATAATATTATCACTGGCAAGGAGTGTTGACAAATGCCAATTAAGTTAAACAAGAGCTTCCTAAAAGGATTTATCGGCGACCATGAGTACGCGGGTATGATTCCCGCAATTTCCGCAGCTCACGACACCCTCCACAACAAAACAGGTGCGGGCAACGATTTTCTTGGCTGGGTCGATTTACCCCAAGACTACGACAAGCAAGAATTCACCCGCGTAAAAGAAGCCGCAAAGCGTATTCAAAAGGACTGTCAAGTGCTGATTGTTATTGGCATTGGCGGTAGTTATTTGGGTGGGCGTGCGGCAATTGAATTTATTAAATCCCCACTTTACAACAACATGAAAAAAGACACGCCCGAAATTTATTTCGTTGGCAACACAATCAGCCCCACCGCGCTTTCCGAGATTATTGACCTGTGCGA
>JAVBKH010000258.1:0-3341 GCA_031554155.1 Oscillospiraceae bacterium | reverse complement strand
TGAAACGCCGTTTTCAGCGTTTGTTGTTGCCATATCAAGGCCGCGGATTTGTCCGCGCATTTTTTCGGATATTGCCAAACCCGCAGCGTCATCGCCTGCGCGGTTTACTCTAAAGCCAGAAGAAAGCTTCTCTAAGTTTTTAGCTGTCTGCGCATTGTTGACACCGAGTTGTCTGTGTGAGTTCATTGCGGGCAAATTGTGTTGTACTACCATGATAAAATCCTCCGTGTTATATGTTTTAATTTATTTTAGAAGCTCAATCCTTGAGCTAGGCTTTGCGCCTTGCGAAGTTGTTGTCTCCGCCTCTGTAAACATTATCGGTCTCTTCCGAAAATACTTTAGCCTTTTTTGAAAATAATTTTTAAAAAAAATTAAATACCCGCTTAAAACGTGATTTTAAGCGGGTATTTTAATATTTATCTGTTGCCGATATAGTTTGCAGGGTTCATGATTTTGCCGTTTAACCTAACTTCAAAGTGGCAGTGGACGCCTGTTGCTCGGCCTGTACGGCCCATTGCTGCGATAACCTGCCCCTGTGAAACGCGGTCGCCAACGCTTACATAAAGCGCGGAGTTATGCGCATACAGAGTTTGATAACCGTTGCCGTGGTCGATTACAACGTATCTGCCATATCCCACGTTGGTGTTGAGAGCCTTGACAACCACACCGCTTGCAGAAGCAAGAATCGGTGTACCCGTGCCGCCCATAACAGCAATATCCATTCCCGTGTGGCCTCGGTAGCCGTTAATGCCTGCGGAAACGTAGCCGACACCATAGGGAACTGGCCTAATAAAGCCTGAAGTTGTTGCGGGTTGGGTAGGAACGTCCGCTGGTTTGGTGGGCGTTGTTTGCCCTTGCTGACCTTGTTGCGGAGTTTGAACAGGCGGCACATAAACAGGATTATTGATGCCGACTGTGACGCGCTCGTCGACTGGGTGCTTGATAATTTCTTCGTCGACCTTCACCCTTGCTCTTTCAAGGCCGTCAACGCTGCTGACTCTGTAAGTCACGCTGCTAGTTCCGTTTACGCCTTCTTGGAATATATTTCTATAGCCTTTGGCGTAAGTCGCGTTTTCAACCTCAACGGTTTTGAACTTGACTTCTTCCTCCACAATTTCTGTATAGGTGGACTCTACAGACATAAATGGCCTTGCAACTTGCGTGTAGATTTCCATTCCCTTAAGAAGCTCGTCCTCAATTTTAGGGTTAAGATTTTTAAGAACTTCGTAAGGAACGCCTGTTTTGTCGGAGATTCCGCTCGGGGTGTCGCCCTCCTTGACCACGTATATTTCGTCTGCTGTCTCAAAGCTAGAAATCTTACTAAGCAAATTTTCTTCGTTGGTAATTGAGGCAAGTGGATAAAGTCCCTGCTTTGTAAGTCGCACTTTTTTCTCAAATTCAAGTGTTTCATGCGGCTTGCCTGTTCTGCTTTTATTTTTAATAATTTCAAATTCGTTTAGAATTTTGTTTTTATTGAGAATTGCGCCTAAGAATTCATTGTCAATATATAAGCCGTAAGCTTCAATAACATCTGCATTCGACGAGCGAATCAGCATGTCTGGAAGTTCTTCCTTGCTTATTTTTCCAGCGTTTATTGGAATTTGCCCCTCGTCGCGACGTTTATTAAATTCATTTTGCGTCATTAACTCAAAATGAGGGTTTAGTATCTCGAACGCGCTCTCACCGTCGACAGTGACACGGCTTCGAACGTCCTGCGAAGCAACGTTGAATTCGGATTCATTGTTTATGTAGCCAATTGTCTTGCCGTTGTAGTCAAGAGCCAAGACCATAGGCTCGTTAATTCTGTCGCGAATTACGGTTAAAAGAAATATCACCGCCAGAATAGGTGCTACATAATTGAATATTGTCGCCAATATCTTGAGTATCAGCCTAAAAAAAGTTTCGGCTATGGCCATGTAAGCCGCGATAGGAAATTTTCCCTTAGCTCGCTTTGACGCAATATCGGGCTTTACTTCGTTGTATGTTCGCTTGATTCGCAAAAAAGGAGCTTTGATTCTCGCCCAAAACTCGGAAAACGACCGCTTAATCCTTTGGCCTGCATGTTGAACTTGAGCATTAAGCTTGTCCTCAACTACTGCGCCGAACTTTCGCATTTTGCGGCTAATCCGCAGTCTTCGCCTTAGCAGCGTAACGCCGAGCAAATACAAATTTTTATATATAACCATCAGCGTGAACTGGTACAAACTTGGCTTTTGTGGCTTTATCTGCGCCACCTCAAGCGATTGCCGCTGAAACGAGGTTGCTTTTTTGGGCAGACGCGCGCCCCGCTTGCGAAGAATTTTAGGTTCTTGATGTTCGTTCTCTGGTTTGTTTGGCGTACTCAAAAGCAGACCTCCCTTCGACAAACTTGCAGGAATATTATACTAGAAATCGACAGGAAATGCAAATCAGTCCAATCCAAGAATTTGCTTTACTTAAAATGTGCGGTAAAAAACTCGCCAAATTCCTTGATGGAATCGCGGCTTTCTTTAAGTGCAATGCCTACTATTGTAAAATCGTGAAACATTTCCTTGAATATTTTTAAGCTGACATCGACGTCCGATTCATAAGCTTTTCTTGCAAAGGCAACACAATCAAGGGCGATAGGTTCGTCGCCGCCTGCATGAATCAAAATTGGCGGAAACCCACGAACATCACCGTAATACGGCGAAACAAGCGGGTCGTTACGGTCTGCGTCACCTGCATACAGCGAAAAAACATCAACCTCGCTGCCCTTGTGCCGCGTGTAAATAAGGTTGTCTCCGCTTTTCATAATGTCACTTGTTGGTGTAATATCTGTGGCGGGGGAGGCAAGTCCCACACAAACTGGCAACGGACTGCTCCTTGCTTTGAGCAAATGCAAAAGAGCAAGGCTCAAGTTCCCCCCCGCGGAATCTCCAAACAAAGCAATGTCACTTTCTCTGTAGCCTAATTCTAGCAAATAGTCAAAGACTTGCAGGCAATCCTCAAGTCCCGACGGGAAAGGAAATTCTGGCGCAAGGGAATAGTCGACGACAAGCACACGGCAGTCAACAATTTCCGCAAGTAGGCAGCCAAATGGCTGCGCCGTTTTAAGGTTGCCTGTCATCCAACTTCCGCCGTGAATATATAATATGACTTTCTTTTCGTCTGCGGTCTTTCGGTAAATCCACTCGCAGGGCACGTCGCCACAGTCCACTCGCTCTATATAAACGTTGGGTGGGATTGGCCGCAATTCGGAGCGGCGAGAAATAATTTCTCTGTGCTCAAGAACGGTTCTTGCCCGCATTTGCTCTGTGTTTTTTAGGGCAGCTACACCAAAGACAAGCGACCTTGCATTTGGTTTTTCCGAAAAACTTATA
>JAVBKH010000038.1:0-4781 GCA_031554155.1 Oscillospiraceae bacterium | reverse complement strand
CAGTCCGATTGTGGGTCTATTCTTAACGGCCACAATGCTTATTCTGATTGTCTTTGTAGGAGGACTAAAACTGCATGACTATGTGCAGATGTTGGCATTACCGGTTTCGTGTTTGATGGTGAGTGGGCTTGCATTGCTTTTTGAAGTGACGTCGCAACGATAAGGGGTTCTGGGTATTCATGATTTTGGATTTTGGTTTTGTGTAAGCAAGGGGTCGCAGATTCGCACATCGCTTGTCATGGCACGTGCGCTCGGGGCGGTCAGTTGTTTGTATTTGATGAGCCTAACGACTCCAATGTCGGAATTAATTGGCGTTTTGCGGCGCGCACGTTGTCCTGACGTGCTAATCGGGTTAATGTATCTTATATATCGCTATATTTTTGTCCTACTCTCCATGTATCACACTATGCGAAGTGCTGCTAAAAGCAGGCTTGGGTACGTGGACTATCGCACAAGCATACGTACAACGGGGAATCTATATTCGAATCTGCTTGCTCGCAGCTATCGCCATGCAAACAGAAACTTTGATGCAATGGAAAGCCGATGCTTCGACACGGAAATTCGGTTTTTGGAGAGCGAAAAAAAAGTCACAGTTGTACACGCTGCCACCGCGATTGGCCTTGCAACTATAACCTTGTGCCTCTCTTTATTAATTCATTGAGGAGATGGCTAATATTAGAGAATTGTTGAGAGTTGAAAATATCCATTTTCGATATGAAGAAAAATATACTGCTCTAAAAAATGTGTCTGCAACACTTTTTGAAGGTGAGCGGATTGCTGTGCTCGGCAACAATGGCGCGGGAAAAAGCACATTTTTTTTGTGCTGCAATGGTGTTTTGCGCCCGCATAGTGGAAAAATATTTTTGAAAAGTAGTGAAATTACATATTCTAAAAAGGATATTTTTTCGCTTCGCCAAGCGATTGGTCTTGTTTTTCAAGAGCCTGATAGCCAGATTATCGCGGGGACTGTGGAAAGCGAAGTAAGCTTTGGCCCGATGAACCTAAAGCTTGCATACGACGAAGTTGCGCGCCGCATAGCGCTGTCACTTCAGCAAATGAATCTTGACGGATACCAAAACCGCGCACCACAGTATTTGAGTGGTGGCGAGAAAAAACGTGTAAGCATTGCGGATATTCTAGCTATGCGGCCAGACATGATACTGCTTGACGAACCGACAGCCTCGCTTGACCCAGAAAATATCGCAATATTAGAGCAAACCTTGGCCGAATTAAGTCTTGCAGGGATTACACTGGTGGTTTCCACGCATGATGTTGATTTTGCCTATCGCTTTGCCACAAGAGCCATTGTTTTCAGCCACGGAGACATCATTGCCGATGCAGATATTGACGAGGTTTTTGCGTCTGTGGACACATTAGACAAAGCGGGACTTAAAAAGCCCCTGCTTTATGCAGCGGCAGAAATGCTTGAAAAAAAGTTCACAAATGGTGCAAAATGTAAAAACCCAAAAAATCTTGATGAGCTTAGTGATTACATTGATAAATTAAAGTAAGTGCATAAAATCGTCAAAGCGGATACCATATTGGTACCCGCTTAGTTTTATTATTGTACAAATCGTCAAGTGTTCAAGCTGTAAATTAAGGCGTTGCAGATTGCGGCGGCCACAGTGCTGCCGCCCTTGCGGCCACTAGCGACAATGAACGGCGTATCCAAGCTCATGATAAGCTCTTTGCTTTGAATAACGTTGACAAACCCCACAGGTACACCAATAATCAACGACGGAGCAAGCTTGCCATCTTTTATTAGCTCGTAAATTCTAATTAACGCAGTCGGTGCGTTGCCAATTGCAAATATGGCATTTGGACTAATATTCGCAGCTTTATCTATACACGCAGTGGAGCGTGTTATTCCTTGGCTTTTTGCGGCGGCGGCGATATCATCATCGCCCATGAAGCACATGGCAGAGCCACCAAGCTTGCCGAGAACAGCCTTGTTTATTCCCGAAAAAGCCATCATTGTGTCGGTGATTATCGGCACACCGTTTTTTAGCGCGTTAAGCCCATTTGCGACTGCGCTCTCGGAAAACTTGAGGCTATCGGCGAAATCAAAGTCGGCGGTGGTGTGTATTACTCGCTTGATTATGTTTGCTTGCTCTGGTGGAAGATTGCGGCCAAGCTCGGCCTCAATAATCTCAAAGCTTCGTTTCTCAATTTCATTTGGCAATACGTGTTCAAGCTGAATGTTCAAAGCAAAATGCCCCCTTTATAAATTCTGTAAAGCTTTTAATCTAAGTTTGCGCAAACCAAAGCCTCAAATCTTTTCAAATGCCGACAACAACGCGACATTTTCATCGTGAGTCCTCACTGCAACGCGATACCAATTTCCGTTAATTCCTCTATAATTTGCGCAGCTTCTTATCAAAACACCCATGTCAGCCATTTCCTTATCAAGGTCGTGATGTTCCGATTTAAAAAAGATAAAGTTGGCATTTGAGCCAATAACCGTTAGCCTAAGATTCTGCATATTTGTTCGCAAAAACTCATTTTCCTGCTGAATATATAATCTTGTTTTTTCAAGAAAGTCCACCTCATCAAGAGCCGCAAGCCCCGCCGCCTGCGCAATATTGGACACTGCCCAAGGCTGACCTGCCTTACTTATTGTCTCAATCAAATCTATGTTCGAACAAAGTAAGTAGCCCAAGCGCAGGCCTGCCATAGCATAAGTTTTTGTGAATGCCTTTAGCACAACCAGATTAGGGTATTGTTTTATCAGCCCAACAACAGTATTACAATTAGGTTGCGCCAAAAAATCAGTAAAACATTCATCGACGACGAGTGTTGTGTCATTTTTCGCGCAACATTCCAAAATATCAAGCAACAATTTAGGCTCGATGCATTGCCCAGTTGGATTGTTGGGGTTGCACAAAAACACTAGTTTGGTTTTAGATGATATGTGCGCCAATATTTCATCAGTAAGTTGGTACTCATTTTCTTCCTTTAGCTGAAAATACTCGATATCACCGCCACAAAGCTGCAAGGCTTGTTCATATTCGGAAAAGGACGGTATTGGCAGCAACGAATGTGTCGGTTTTATTCCTAGAACTATGCGGTAGATTAAATCAGCGGCTCCGTTGCCGCATAAAACATGCTTCGCAGATACGCCGTCTCTAGTAGCAATTTTTTCGCATAGCTTGCGACATAGCGGGTCTGGGTACGCATTTGCTGCCTCTATTGCGTTTTGTGCAGCAATTTTAACGCCTTGCGGTATGCCAAGTGGATTTAGATTGCAGGAAAAATCAAGCGGCACCCGGCCGTATTTCATGCTATAGCTTAGAACATCGCCGCCGTGTGTCAGCTCCAAAAAAACACCTCCCCAAAAATTCTAGCCCCCACGAGCAGTAGCAGGCTCAAAACAGACGTTGCGTACATCAACCTATTTGTTCGCAAAATATCCTCTGCCTCTGGGTCGCGCATGTCATCACCAATTGTAGGTTTATGTAAGATTTTTCCGAAATAGCTTGCGTCGCCTGCGAGCTGAATTTCCAGCGCACCTGCACATGCAGCCTCGGTTTGCGCTGAATTGGGGCTTGCGTGGTTTTTTCTGTCTCTAAGAAAAATTCGCCATGCGGCTTTATAGTTAAGCTTGCAAAGCCACGCCGAGCACACCATTAAAATCCCCGCAAGTCGCGACGGTATGAAGTTTGCTACATCGTCGAGCATGGCGGCAACCCTGCCAAAATAAAGATACCGCTGGTTTTTGTAGCCTATCATACTGTCCATTGTGTTGATTGCCTTGTATAAAAATCCAAGAGGTGCGCCGCCAATTGCCACGAAAAAAAGTGGCGCAATCACACCGTCGGAGGTGTTTTCCGCTACGGTTTCGACTGTTGCTTTTATCACGCCTTTCATCGAAAGACTGGCTGTATCTCTGCCAACTATTCGCGAAACTTGGTTTTGTGCGGCTTGCAAATCGTTGGCGACGACCTTGCGATAAACGGCCGTGCTCTCGTCGCTCAAACAACGCATTGCGAATATTTGATAACACATGAAGCTTTCGACAATCAGCCGAATTGCCATGTTGACTCTGCCGAGAAAATGCAACAAGACAAATGGGATTGCAAACGACAAAAAAGTCAAGCAAACAGCGAGAATTGCTCCGCCTAGTAGTTCTGTTTTTTTTGTTTTAGCGAATAGTTTTCGCAATACCTTTTCGAGCCAAGAAATCAGCTTGCCCATAGCCACAACAGGGTGCGGCAAGCCGTTTGGGTCTCCATAAATAGCGTCCAGCAAAAATCCAATTAAAATTGCGTAGCATGTTATCATTGCTGCCCTTTCCCAAAGCGGCATCGACTGCTTTGTTTAAAATAAAAAGCCCAAGTACTAGGATTATTGGTGAGACCTTATATATTTGGCAGAAACATGCAAAAAACGTTTAGGCAAATCTAGATTGCCGCTAAAATAAATATGGGGAAAACCGGCAAAGAGATTTGCATTTTGATGCATACATTGCCATTTGCTAGCAGTCACAGGCTTTTGCGCTACACAGGCGTTGCCAGCGTTTGTGCTGTCCCAATAATGAAATTCGTGGGCGGTGATAGATTCCCCGATTTCCAGAAATCCGCTTGTCTGCGATGTCAAATTAACATAACCAAACCGTTGCAGCTTGCTAGTGCGAAAAGCCTTGCCATCAATCACGCCCGCCATTGCGTAGGTCTTGCCGTCCTCGCCTTCAAGCTCGTCGTGCAAATACATGAAGCCACCACATTCCGCAATAGTTGGAATACCTGTGGTGATTTTTTGCCTAAGTTCAAGCCGAATACTCT
>JAVBKH010000177.1:0-4265 GCA_031554155.1 Oscillospiraceae bacterium | reverse complement strand
CTCATAGCTGAAACTTGCGAAAACGACGTTATGCTAATATTGTAGCCTGCCCAAGTTTTCGTTTTATCAAGCCATTGCTGGATTAAATCGGCTGTTTTCACCTTGCGGTTATCTTTAAGGTACACACTTATTGTGGCGGATTTGTTTGACGACGCAAAGATATTGCCCTCTGCGCTGCCATTTCCCGCAGTCAACGAATATCGCTCAACATCAGGATTGTTGGCAACCATTTCTTCAAGTGGAATTATAGCTTCGTTTAGCTTGTTCACTTGTAGTCCTGGTTTTAAGTCCACTTCAATTGTGATGATTCCCTCATCTGATTCGGTGAGCAATTCAAAGTTTAGCGTTGACGCTAGAAAAATCGAAAGCAGCAGCAACAAAACAGAGACCATCACAACAAGTTTTTTGCGTCTTAATGCTTTTCTCAAAAAAGCGGAGTAGCCAACGCGCATTTTTGCAAGAAGCCTGGAAACTGCAATTTCTTTTTTCTCTTTTGGCTTCATCACTGCAAATAGCAGTGGCACAAGCGTTAGCGCGCTTATTACGGAGGCCAAGGACGCAAAGACTATCGTCATGGCTAGTGGCTTAAACATTTGGCCCGACATTCCCACCATAAAGCCAAGTGGCAGGAACGTAACCATTTGCGCTAGAGTACCCGCAATTTGTGAGGTCAAAACGACCTGCGTGCCCTCAATTGCAGCTTCAGCAGGAGTTTGCACCCTATCTTGAACGGCAAAGCAGCTATCAAGCACAACGACCGAGTTATCGACCATGTTGCCTATGGCTATGATTAGCGCGCTCAACGAAACCATGTTGAAGCTAAAGCCGAAAGCGTTCATCAAAAACAGGGTCGTCAAAAGTGAAGTCGGTATTGACGTGCCGATGATGACAGACGCTTTCCAGTCGCCCATGAAGAAAAACAACACAAGCATAGCCAGAATTACCGCTACAATTAGCGTCTTTATTACCGTAGAAATTGATGAAAGCACTTGCTCATCTATACTGTTGATAACTTCAAGAGAGACGCCAACTCCCTCTTTATTGATGTCTGCAACGACTTCCTTTACCTCTTCGGCAACTTTAAGTGTACTTGCACTTTGGCGTTTCTTAATGCCAATATTTACGTTTTCAGCGCCGTTGTAGCGGCTGATAGATTCTTTTTCCTCTGCTGCTGTGTAAATTTTAGCAACGTCGGAAAGTTGAATTACGTCGCCTGTTCTAAGGGCAATGGGGATTGACTTTAGGCTTTCAATAGTGTCGTACTGAACGCCGCCGTGAACATTTATAGATTCATCGGCACGCTCCGCCTTGCCAAGTGGCATTGAAAAATCCGCAGACGAAATACTGCTTGCAATCGAACTCATATTCAAGCCATATTGCTTGAGCTGTTGTTCGTTTAGCTCTACGCTAACATATTTCTTTTCTCCACCAGCAGTGCTTACAGACGCAACGCCTGGCAGTTTTTCAAATTGAGGCGCAATTTTATCCTCAACATAATTGAGCAAATCAATGTCAGATGTAGCTGAAGCTGAAATTGACACAGTGTCCTGCATGGTATTCATGTTAATCTCAATTACCATTGGGTCCTGCACACCGTCGGGAAAAGAGTTTGAACTCATGTCTATTTGCTCTTGCAAATCCATGTGGGCCAAGTCCATGTTTGTGCCGTAATTCATTTCCAACATGACTATGGAAAGATTTTCGCTTGATTGAGAGGTCACGTGCTTGACACCGCTAAGCGTGGAAACCGCGTCCTCAATTTTGTTTGTGACGAGCGTCTCAACGTCTTCTGGCCCAGCCCCTGGGTAAACGGTCGCCACAACAAGCATAGGTATTTCAATTGGGGGCATAAGCTCAACAGGAGCAGTAAAAATTGCGGACACGCCGAATACGATAAGTGCTAAAACGGCCATACACATTGTAACAGGCCGCTTAATAGCAAATTTAGCAAGGTTCATATTCATACAAAAATTATTCTCCCAACGTTTCTACTACAGGTGCGCCGTCTTTTAAATCGGGGCTCCATGTTGAAATAACGCGGGTTGAAGTGTCGATACCCGACAGAATTTCGGCAACTTCATCGTCCATTAGTCCAACCTCAATAGGCTTAACTGCGGCTTTGCCGTTTTCAAGGGCATAAACATATGCTGCATTTTCCTTGAAGTATACATATTTTAGTGGCAGAGTAAGTACACCCTTGGCTTTATCCGTGTTAGCTGTAACCGTTACAGTAAGGCCAGTCATGATATTTGCGTTTTGCCCACTAATTTGCACTTTAATTGGAAATAAACCGACTTGGTTTACTTCGATTCCAATTTCAGTAACCGAGCCTTGATACTCCTTGCTGCCAATTTCAACCTTAACAGCATCGCCCTCTTTTAGGTTTGAAGCTACACTTGCGGGTACGTTAAACGTCGCAACCATGTTGCTTTTGTTTGAAATAACATATACTGGGCTTTGAGGAGAGGCCATATCGAATGGGTCAATATTGCGTCTTTCAATTACACCGTCGATTGGTGATGTAATCGTATAATTTTTGAGGTCTTCATGCATTTTATCAATTGCGATTTGCTGGTCTGCAAAATTTGTGCTTAGTTCAGCCATTTTTACACGGCTTTGAGCAGAAATTTTTTGCTCCTCCGTCAATATATCAACGGTCTTTGTATTTTTTTTGGCAGTCTCCAAACCCTCTTTAGCTTGTTCAACGCCAAGGTCAGCCGCTTCTACAGCAAGCTCTGCTTGAATAACTTGGTCTTTCAATGTGGCTTCGATTTGTTCATCAAACATGCCCATCATCTGTGGAGGGGTAATGTTATTATCGCGGTAGTCATGCAGTGCGCGTCTTGCAGTGCGTGCATTGGCTTCTGCCGCATACAGCCTATTTTGCACACTTTTCAAGCCTGCCTCTGCGTTTGCAACTGCTGTATCTGCACCGTTAAGGTTATTGTCAAAGCCATGTTTAGCGTTAAATTCCATTGTTGCTAAATCGTTTTTTGCCATGGCCAAACTAGTTTGAGCCTTTTCCTTGGCGGCGGCTACCGCGGCTTGAGTTTGTGCAATTGCGCTTACAAACGATTTTGAATCAATCTCACAAAGTACGTCTCCCGCTTTAACGGTATCGCCTACTTGAAAATTCGCAGAAAGTACTTCGCCCTGAACTTTTGGTAAAAGCGTTATTTGCTGCTCTGGCTCTACTTTGCCTATGTACTGCCCTGTTAAAATTATGTCCCCCACGGAAGGCACTTCAGTTTTAACTACAATATCTTTTTTTACTTCTTCAACTGGAACACTCGCTTTTTGAACCTTTGCTCCTGCAAAAATAGCCACAGCCAAAACTGCAACAGTGCAGACAGCAGCAATTTTTATCCCGTTCTTCTTTTTTTCCATATAAGTAACCCCCAAAAGTTAAAATAAACTTAAATTTATCTACTAATATACATTTGACATATTATCACTAATAGAGAAGAAATGCGTTAATGAATTGTAAACTTTACGCTACTATTACACTTTGTATATAATATATCATTATTAACTATTCCAATTAGGCTAGTATTTATATTGACTTTTCCATATGCCTCACTTATAATGAAGAAAATGGAGGAATACATACTTATGGACGTGCAGCAATATACAAATGAGGTAATGGACTTAATTCCTTCCGTAATCAAGCTTTATCGCGGGTTGATGCAAAAAATTGATATGTCCGCAGATTGTGAACTTACACCTACACAAATGCGCGCGCTCATTACTCTGCAAAAATTTAGCGTACTAAATATGTCGCAGCTTTCAGAAAATCTTGAAATGCAAAAGCAACACGCCACAAAAATCGTTGACGCTTTAGTGAATAAAGGATATGTGATTCGCAAAGCTGACCCTAGCGACAGACGTTCAGTTTTAATTGAACTTTCCGACGACGGACAAAGTGTAATGGAAAAAATAATCGGAGAGCATCGAAAAATGCTTGAAAATTTCTTCGCTTCACAAACGCAGGAACAGCAAGATTCGTTTTATCGCTCCATAATGTCGATGAAAGAAATAATATCCTTTGCCGAAACAAACTACGATAGCTAGCCATAAGTGTTCTGAAAAAAATCAGAACACTTTTTTTATTTTTTCCGCAATCTATTTAAAACAATTTGCTTTGCGTTACTCCTTGATTATTAAAATTGTATGTGATATACTTTTGCGAAAAGATAAGCGAACCTTTGCCGCCGGGTAAAGGATAAACGCACTCAAATCATGTCGTTAGGCCGTAGAAGACATGA
>JAVBKH010000239.1:0-2698 GCA_031554155.1 Oscillospiraceae bacterium | reverse complement strand
CCGCCTTGAATATGAGCTTGGCGTAATCGAAAAAATGGGATATGTAGACTATTTTTTGATAGTTTACGATTTTATTGCCTACGCCAAAAGCGTTGGCATACCTGTTGGGCCTGGGCGCGGCTCTGGCGCAGGCAGCATTGCTGCATACTTGGTCGGCATCACAGGTATAGACCCTATGCGCTACAATCTGCTTTTTGAACGTTTTTTGAATCCTGAGCGCATTTCCATGCCCGACTTTGATATTGATTTTTGCTACGAGCGTCGGCCAGAGGTCATTGACTATGTTGTCGAAAAATACGGCTCTGACCATGTGGCGCAGATTATCACTTTTGGTACAATGGCGGCGCGCGGCTCAATTCGCGATGTTGGTCGTGCACTTGGAATGAGCTACCAGAGTGTAGACATTGTTGCTAAGTTAATCCCGTTTGAACTTGGCATGACGATTTCTCGCGCAAAGGAAGTCAGCAAGGAATTGATGGCGCTTTACAGCTCCGACCCGCAAACCAAAGAGCTGATTGATATGGCGCAAAAGCTTGAGGGTATGGCGAGACATGCGTCAACCCACGCGGCAGGCGTTGTAATTACACGCGAGCCTGCGGAAACGTATGTTCCGCTGCAAAAAAATGACGCAAGCATCATCACGCAATTCCCCATGACGACCCTTGAAGAGCTTGGCCTGCTTAAAATGGATTTTCTTGGTCTTCGTACGCTCACGGTCATCAGCGACGCTGTGAAAATGATTAGTCGATACGAGTCAAACTTTTCCATTGAGAATATTCCTGACAATGATGCGGCAGTGTTTGAAATGCTTGGACATGGCCAGACTAACGGCGTGTTTCAGTTCGAATCAGGCGGCATGAAAAACGTCTTGATGCAGCTAAAACCAGAGCATCTTGAGGACATTATTGCAGTCATTTCGCTCTACCGTCCCGGCCCCATGGACTCAATTCCAAGATATGTCAAATGCCGCCATAATCCACAGATTGTGACATACAAAACACCTTTGCTAAAGCCAATTCTTGAAGTTACCTATGGCTGCATCGTTTATCAAGAGCAGGTAATGCAAATTTGCCGAGAGCTTGCGGGTTATTCGTATGGTCGCGCTGACCTTGTTCGCCGCGCAATGAGCAAGAAAAAGCATGAAGTCATGGAAAAAGAGCGGCAAAATTTCATATTTGGAGCAAAAAAAGACGACGGCAGCGTAGAGTGTGTCGGCGCTATTGCAAACGGTGTGCCGCAAAACGTCGCAAACGACATTTTTGATGAAATGACGTCGTTCGCTTCCTATGCTTTCAACAAATCCCACGCCGCCGCCTACGCACTCGTGGCCTACCAGACTGCCTACTTGAAGCAACATTATCCCAAGGAGTACATGGCCGCCTTGCTGACAAGTGTGCTTGATGTCACTGATAAGGTTATCGACTATATCACTGAAGCGCAAAGGCTTGGCATAGAAGTTTTGCCGCCAGACGTTAACGAGAGCGGCGCAGGCTTTGAGGTTGTGGGCGAGCGTATACGTTTTGGCTTGCTTGCTGTAAAAAATCTTGGACGAAACTTTATCGCAGCTTTAGTCAAAGAGCGACAAAACGGCGCTTTTCGCGATTTGTTAGATTTTTTTGAACGAATGCACGGCAAAGATTTAAACCGACGCGCCATTGAAAGCCTAATAAAATGCGGTGCTTTTGATGGATTTGGCCACAAACGCCGAGAAATGCTTGTTGGTTTTGAAAAGCTGCTCGATGACGTTGAATCAAGAAGCCGCGCAAATGTAACAGGGCAAATTGATTTGTTTGGCGGTTCAACTGGCAGCAATGGCGGCGGATATATTCTGCCAAATTGCGACGAATTTCCGCTATTGCAGATGCTTTCGGGGGAAAAGGAGACCACGGGCCTGTATATTTCGGGCCACCCGCTTTCAGAACACGACGAGCTAATTGAAAAGCTAAAGCCCACCGAAATTGCAAAAATTAATGCGTCAAAGACAATGGATGGCGTTGGTGTGCAAATTATCGGAATCGTGAGTGGCAAAAAGCTCAAGACCACAAAAAGCAACGATATGATGGCGTTTATCGACATTGAAGACAAAACCGCGACAATCGAAGCCATCGTCTTCCCAAAAGCATTCTCACAGTATTCGCCAATTCTAAACGTTGGAAATGCAATCGTTGTGCGTGGAAAAGTTAAAGCAACAGAGGAAGATAGTCCGCAAATAGTTTGCGAAGAAATTCTTTCGACAAACGAAGCTGACAACAAAATCCAAGCAAATAGGGAAGAGCCGCAGCCAAAAAAAACTAAAGCGGCACAGAACGAAGTCGAAAGTTCTCCCGCTGAAGAAACCGCAAAGAATTCCAAGCATGGGTTATATTTAAAATTTCCTAACACAGAAAGTGAAGCTGTGCAAAAGGCAACGAATGTTCTTTTGGTGTTTGAGGGCAGTACCCCTGTTTATTTTTATTATTGCGACACTAAAAAATATGTTCGCACACCCCAAAATTATTGGGTCAACGTCAACGATGTCATGCTGCGCGAGCTAAAACTTATCTTAGGCGAGCAAAGTGTAGCATTTATTTCGCAAGCATAGAAAATTTTTTGGAGGAATCAATACTTGTATTCGCACGAAAATACGGATATAATGGTATTTGGGTAAAGAGCTGCATTACGTCAGATTGGAGATAAAATTAATGGATCGCAAAGTAAA
>JAVBKH010000275.1:0-2975 GCA_031554155.1 Oscillospiraceae bacterium | reverse complement strand
TCGCCTTGATATTCGCCGCCAAGAGCAGCTTAAAAACGGCACAGAGGTTATCGGCAACCATACCAAGGTCAAGGTTGTGAAAAACAAGGTTGCGCCCCCATTTAAAGAGGCTGAATTCGATATTATGTATGGCCACGGCATTTCCCGCGAGGGCGAGGTGCTTGACCTTGCTGCGCAGCTCGACATCATCAACAAAAGTGGCGCGTGGTTCTCATATGGCGAAACGCGCTTGGGCCAAGGCCGCGATAACGTGAAGCAATACATGGTGGAAAATCCTGTGTTCACAGAGGAAATCGCCAAGCTTGTCATGGAGAGCAAAGACAAACTGAACCTTTCCGCCAAGGCCAAAAAAGTCAAGGGAGTTGCCGCAAAGGCTGATGAAAAAACTGTCGACGTGGATATTGCAGTTGACGACGACAAAGCATAATAACTATGTTTAATGAGCCAGATAGCGCTGCCCGCTCATACGCCATGACTCTTTTAAGCCGACGCGCCTATACCGAAAAAGGCTTGTACGACAAGCTTGCAAAACGATATGACGAGCAGCTTGCAGCGTCTGCTGTGGCGCGAATGCTTGAACTTGGTTTGCTAGACGACGAGGACTATGCCCGCCGACACGCAGCGGATTTGCACAAGCTGAAAGGCCTGTCTCCACGAAGAATTTCACTTGCGCTTAGGCAAAAAGGCATAGATGAAGACATTGTTGAAGCTGTGGTTGCCGAATTTGATGACGACCAGAAGCCACAAATCGCAAAAATAGTTTGCCGAAAATATTTGCCGAATCGTGAGCGGTTTTTTGAAGACGAAAAGGGCAAGAATAAGATGATAAACGCACTTTTACGGTTGGGCTATAAGTACGGCGACATTGCGACCGCGCTGCGAAATTTAGAAGAAGACGAAACTTACTACGATGATTGGGAACAGGAAAATGGATAAAAAAATTAAGGTCGGCATGGTGTCTCTCGGTTGCTCAAAAAATCAGGTCGACGCAGAGCACATGCTTCATATACTTAAACAGGACGGCTTCGAACTTTGCCCCGATTCTGGGCTTTGCGACGTCGTTATCGTGAATACCTGCGGCTTTATTGAGGACGCAAAAAAAGAGGGAATCGAAAATATTCTTGAATTTGCGACGCTAAAGCAGGAAGGCAGAATCAAGGCGATTGTCGTAACAGGCTGCCTTGCCGAACGCTACCAAAGCCAAATGCAGGATGAATTCCCCGAAGTCGACGTTATTCTTGGAATTGGAAAAAACTCCGAGATTACGCGCGCAATCAAGTCTGCGCTTGAGGGCAAGCGGGTAGTTGAGTTTGGCGATAAAGCCGACCTTTCTCTTGAAGGAGAACGGGTGATTGCAAATCTGCCATTTTTTGCGTACCTAAAAGTTGCTGAAGGCTGTGACAATTGTTGCAGCTACTGCGCAATTCCGCTGATTCGTGGTGGATTTCGCAGCCGCAAGATTGAGGATATCGTGGCCGAAGCCGAGCTGCTTGCAGAGCGGGGAGTGACAGAGCTAAACGTAGTCGCGCAAGACACCACGCGGTACGGCGAGGACATTTACGGCAAACTTATGCTGCCAGAACTTTTGACGCAGCTTGCGCAAATTGAAAAACTGCACTGGATTCGAGTGCTATACTGCTATCCCGAGCGTGTCACAGACGAGCTGCTAGACGTTATCGCGCGTGAGCCGAAAATCGTGAAGTACATGGATTTGCCTGTGCAACACGCGTCCGAGCGCATACTTAAGATGATGAACAGGCGTGGCAGCTTCGAAAGCATTGTTGCGCTAACCGAAAAAATTCGCGCCAAAATCCCAGAAATTGCGCTGCGCACAACGTTGATATCTGGCTTTCCAAGCGAGACGCAGGAAGACTTTGAGCAGCTTTGCGAACTTGTACAAACGGTTCACTTCGATAGACTTGGTTGCTTCGTCTACTCGCAGGAGGAAGACACGCCTGCGGCGACCCTTGACGAGCAGATAGACGAGAAAACAAAGCAAAGGCGACAAGAAATAATAATGGAAGCGCAAATGAGTATTGCGCAGCAACGAGCCGAGGAGCTAATCGGCGAGGAGCTTGAGGTGCTTTGCGAGGGTTACGACCGCTTGGCAGAGGCGTGGTATGGCCGCAGCCGAATGGACGCGCCCGACATCGACACAAAAGTATTTTTCACCACGAAAAAATCCAAGCCTGTGAAGCCAGGGGATTACGTCATGGTGCTGATTGAAGAGACTATGGACTACGACCTTATTGGGTCGAGAATTTGAGGTTTTTCCTATGAACTTGCCAAATAAGCTGACAATGCTGCGCATGTATATGATACCGTTGTTCTTGGTCTTCTTTTTCGTCGAGACAATCCCAATGCACATGCTTTGGGCGTTGGTTGTGTTTGCAGCGGCTTCGCTTACTGACCTTTTGGATGGCAACATTGCGCGCAAACGCGGACTAATCACCGACTTTGGCAAGCTCATGGACCCACTTGCCGACAAGCTTTTGGTTACAGCAGCGCTGTGCTGTCTGTTGCCTCAATTCGGTATAATCGGCATAATCTCGCTGATTTTGATACTCTCGCGTGAGTTTTTGGTCACATCAATTCGCCTTATTGCCGCAGGCAAGGGCGAAGTTCTCGCAGCGGACATTTGGGGCAAGATTAAGACAGTTGTGCAAATGACTTGGATTTGTATGGAATTGCTTGGCATGACGATTTTTCCATTTTTTCAGAGAGGAAATCTTGGTTCAATCTCGTCAACTACTATGATAATGCTTAGCGGAATTTTTCTGCAAATTACATGGATAGTTTTTGTTTTAATGGTGTTGCTTACTGTCGCAAGTGGAGTGCATTACGTCATCAAAAACAGAAAGCTTTTCGCCGACGCGTAGCAAAAAAAGTTAGTTGATTTTTTGGTAAGATTAGCATATAATATAAACAATATATCAAAAGCGATGAGCAGGAGAAGTACCCGACAACCACCCCAC
>JAVBKH010000141.1:0-11508 GCA_031554155.1 Oscillospiraceae bacterium | reverse complement strand
CGCGCCACTAGCCGTCGCCATAGTCAAAAGTTGGGTAGGCGATACAATCGTCGGGTCATTGGAATGTCCCTTATGTATGATTGATGCAAGATGTATTTCCTCAAACATGTTGAGATTGTTGTTGCTTGCAGCGCCGTCAGTACCGATAGCAATGCGTACGTTTTGCTTTGTCATTTGCTCAATCGGCATAAAACCACTGCCAAGCTTCATGTTGCTTGATGGGTTGTGAACAGCAGTAACACCTTTTTTGCGCAGAATTTCTATGTCCTCTGGCTCAACCATAACGCAATGGGCAGCAACTGTAGGGCTTTCAAACACTCCAAGGTCATTGAACCATTTAGTAGGTGTTCTGCCTGCATTGCGGGTCTTGCATTCCTCGTGTTCCTTGCGTGTCTCCGATAAATGCAGATGCATTATCGCTCCGCGGTCGTGGCAGGCTTGCGCATATTTTTCCACGACTTTATCGTAGCAGGTGTATTCTGCGTGAATGCCGAAGTCTATTTTTATCTTCCCATTAGAAATTCCGTTGCAGTCTTTGTGAAAATCAAGGGATTCAGCTACACGGAAGTTCTTCTCGTAAGGCTCGCTGTGGTCAAAGGCGAGAACGGGGCGGTTGAGGTTCGCCTTCATTTTTGCAGACTCAATTTCCTTTGCGGAAATACGCGGAATGTCGTACATATCAGTAAAGCTCACTACTCCGCCCGCGAGCATTTCAAGCATTGCAAGGCGTGTGCCCACGCTGATATCGTCAGGGGTAAGCTTAGCTTCGATTGGGAACATTGCTTCCTCAAGCCAGCGCTGTAGCGGCAAATCGCTGCCAAGACCGCGCAACAAAACCATTGACGTATGGGTGTGCATGTTGTAAAGTCCAGACATGAGCAAACGGTCGGTCATCTCTCGTGTGGAGTCGTAAGCTGCTTCGGGTTTTTCTTGACCAATGTAGTCAATTTTGTCGCCGTCCACGCCTAAGTATCCGCCTTTTATTACAGAAAACTGCGGTGCTGTCACTAGAATATCTGCGTGAAATAATGTTTTCATAAGTCACCTATACCTTTAATGCTATTTTATGGGACGTTTAAAACGATTTTGCCTATATATTGAATATAAATTAATTTATTGGATTTGTCAACCTACAATGGGGTCGTTCGCTTTTTTATAGTATTTGTTAAACACAATGTCCTCTTTTTCTGTTGACAGCGCTTTGTCTACTATGCTAAGATGAAAAAATACCAATATTTGTATGTCGTATGTGCTTTAAAGAGATTTGCTTCTCTCTTAGGCAGTCGACGTATAACACTAACTATAATATAAGTGAGATGAACAAATGTTCAATGCTACTGAGATTGATGAACGCGAATATCTAAAAAAAGTAATTGTAGCGCTTGAAGAATCGCTTGCAACTGTTGAAAATGAAATACTTTCGCTTTCTGATGGAATGGTTGAGAGTAAGCGGTACGCTTGGGAAAATATCGGCACTCTCGATAAAGTTGAGCGAGCTGCCTACAAAATTTCAATGAATGAGGGCGCTATTTTTGCGGAACTTTCAATTTCAGAACGCAATCGCCTAAAAAAGTTGATATTATCGCCATATTTTGGCCGTGTAGACTTTGCTGCGGACAGCGAAAAAACCGAGCAACCTTATTACCTCGGCATACACTCCTTCTGTGAAAGCAAAGGCGGCAAAGAGCTGATAATTGATTGGCGCGCGCCACTTTCCAGTATTTTTTATGATTACGAAACTGGCTTTGCCGAATACAACGCGCCAGAGGGTACTATTGCGGGGGAAATTATTAGAAAGCGGCAGTATCATATTCGCGACAGCAAAATGGACTTTATGCTCGAAAACACACTCAATATTGACGATGATATTTTGCAAAAAGAGTTAAGCCGAACATCTGACGAAAAAATGAAAAGCATCGTTGCAACAATTCAAAAAGAGCAAAACAAGATTATTCGCAACGAAGACGCAAAAGTTCTCATAATCCAAGGAGCGGCAGGTTCTGGAAAAACCTCAATCGCGCTGCATCGGGTAGCGTTTTTGCTCTACCGCTATAAGCATTCGCTAAAAGCCGAGGATATGTTGGTGCTGTCGCCGAACAAAGTTTTCGGCAACTATATCTCAAATATCCTCCCAGAGCTTGGCGAGGACAATATCCCCCAGCTTGGATTTGAAGACCTTGCCAGATTTTTTCTCGGCAAAAAATGTAAATTTCAAACTTTTGCTGAACAAGTCTCGGATTTAATTGATAACGGCGACGAAGCCAAAATTAACCGAATTGCCTACAAAGCAAGCAATGAGTTTGTTGTGCAACTAAAGGCTTTTTTGAGTGAATGCGAAAAAAATGGTTTTGTAGCTACCGACCTTAAAGTCGAGAATTTTTCTGTATCTAGAGATACGCTTGTCTCGGAATATTGGCGACTGCGCAAAATGCCAATCAAAAAAAGGCTTGAGAAAATAGCTGCGGATACAGTTGCATCGCATGAGAGAATTTACGCCTACACCCTCTCACCTCCTGCTCGCAAAGCCGTTAAAGAACGCGTTGCCAGAATGTTTCTTTACCCAACTGCTTTGTCAATGTACAAACATTTTTTCAGCAACGGCCGCCAAGACATGCTTGTAATTACAAAAGGTCAGCTTGAATTTTGCGATGTTTTCCCCCTTGCTTGGCTAACATTGCATTATGATGGTGCAGAACGACGTTATAGCGAGATTAGGCATCTGCTAGTTGACGAGATGCAGGACTACACGCCAATCCAGTACGCTTTTTTGTCGGAGCTGTTTCCATGCAGAATGACAATTCTCGGCGATAGTCACCAAGGTGTTAATCCGTATACATCGACTTCAATTGCAAAAATCAGCCCGTATTTTGACGGCTGCGAGTGTATTGAGCTTCGCAAAAGCTATCGCTCCACAGTCGAAATTTTGAACTTCGTTCAAACAATACGAAAGAACGAGAATATCATACCGATTGAGCGACACGGCGAAGAACCCGCGTTGTTTGGCTGTAAAAGCTTTGACGACGAAATTAGCTGCATTAAACGGCAAATATCCGAGTTTCGCACGTCCCAGTATCGCTCGCTTGGGATAATCTGCAAATCACAGAGGCAAGCCCTGCGATTGTTCAAAGAAATTAGCCAAGACGATGCCGAAATAAAGTTTATCAATTTTGATACCGACGAATTTTTCAACGGTGTTGTCGTAACATTCTGCCATATGTCCAAGGGGCTTGAATTTGACTGGGTTATCGTTCCCGAGTGTTGCGAAAGCAACTACCAAACCGAACACGACCGAAGCCTGCTTTATATTGCTTGCACACGCGCAATGCATGTGTTAGGGCTTACATTCAGCGGTCAGCAAAGCAAATTGATTGCACCCGGTACAATTTGGTATCAATAGCAGCAGCTTCAAGCTTGAAGTTGTGATTTTTAGGCAAGCTGCTACTGCATAGTCTTGATAAGAACGGGAACCTATCTCAAAAATTTAGAGAGAGGTTCCCGTTTTAAATTTTATTGATTTATGCCATAAGCCTTTGTCTAGGCTGATTTTGCTTACGCTTATGCCCGATAGTTCTGTGGCTTCGGGATTGCCGCCGACGCCGTAAATATGCCGACCAAGCGTTGTTTTCGTCATGAGGAAGTTGTATATAAGTACAAGCACTGCCACAATAACAACTGTCCATGACAAGCCATTGTAGCTTGCAAAAATCCACACAACAATACTAATGATTACAGCAATGAAAACAAGCTTTGCAACTTGTCTGTCAAAAAAGGCAGAAAAAATGCCCGCCATGTGGCGGGCATTAGCGGGCATAAAAATTAATCTTCTGTGCGCTGTGCGCTTGGGGCAGGCTCTACGCCCATTTTTCTTTCCACAATAGTGACTAGCATAAACGTGATTGCACTTATGAATGAACCAAATACAATTGGCATTATTCCAAGTGGTGATTTTTGTATTTGCCAGAAAACCGCTGCAACAGAGCCAGTAATTATGGCAGCAAGACCAGAATGTCGCGTTGCTTGTGGCCAAGCGAGAGCGAAACCATAAGCGGCAAATGGGCCTGCGCTTCGCAAAGCGAAAGCAAATAGGTTTAGCGTAACAATATCAACCTTAAACAATGCTATACTAATACCAAAAACACCTACAATTACATTGCAAAAGCGTGTTAGTTTTATGATGTTTGTGTCCTTGATATTCGGGTTGATGTATCTTTGATAAATGTCTTTAACAAAAATTGTTGAGGCGCAAAGAAGATTTGAGTCTGCGCTTGACATTGTAGCGGCTATAATTGATGCCGCAAGAATTCCTGTAATCCAGACAGGCGCATAGTTTGATGTTACCCACATAAGGGCAGTTGTGCCTTTGCCGCCGTCTAAGCCAGGGTTAACAGAAAGAGCAACAAGACCGATAAATGTTGGCAGTACTGCCATCAATGCCATCATAACTGCGGAAAGCAAAGACGCATGTTTAGCTGTCTTTTCGCTATCTGCTGCGGAAAAACGGCTAATCATTTCAGGGCCTGATAAGAATGTGCAGAAATAGTTGAGAATCAAGCTGATAATTGTAAACCAGCCAACCTTCACAGGGTTCAGTTCAGAAGCTGGAAGTGCTGCTGCAATAGCCTCTATTCCGCCTGCACCACTTATAACGAATGGTACTGTAATAAGTAGACCAATAAAAATTATGAACCATTGAGCCAAATCAGTGAATGCGTCGGCCATAAGCCCACCCATTACTGTGTACACAAGTGTAATTGAGCCAGAAATGAGTATGGAAACGTTTAAGCTCATGCCAGTTAACGCTGAAACTACCATACCAGATGCTGCCACTTGCGATGCTGTAAGGCAGAATAGCGATACTATATTCAGTATGGCTGTAGATAAGCCTGCTGTAGGGCCAAATCGACGCTGAATAACTTCGGGAATTGTGTATGCCATAACTTTTCTGATGCGCGGAGCAAAATAAGCAAGGGGTATCATTGCGATTGCTGCCGCAATAACGTACCACATTGCAGATAAACCCCACCCACTAAATGCTTTTGTTGCCACACCCATTGTACTACCGCCGCCAATATTGTTGGCAGAAAGGCTACACGCCACCATGACAAGACCAAGCCTACGACCTGCTAATATGTAGTCATTGCTAGTTTTAATCAAGAATTTGTTGGTAAAAAAACCAATGAGAAGCATTCCAACCAAATACACACAAACGATAATAAGTGGAACCACTTGCAGATTCATAAATGTCCTCCAAATAAATTTTTTTCACTCTCAAACTATTGTACTTGCGTGGTAAACATGCCTTAATAATGCCAAATTTAACCCTATAGTACTGACCACCTCTCGCAAAAATTTAGTTGCACCACATAAGTATACAATTTATATATGCGTATATCAATAGTTTTTAGACAAATTTATAAGTATTTTGCATTTTTCTTTTCCATTGCGAGACTATTCTATGGATTCATTGCTTGCTATTTCTATTAAAATCCAATATAATAAAGCAGATGATTATAAGGTTATGTCTTGATTACTGCTGTTATTTTTGTGTACTACATGACCTATCCAGTTAAAATCAAACTAGAGGCAAATTCAGTTTAATAAGCTTTATTTAAATTCGGAGGAAATTTATATGACGAAGCAGTCCAATCATAGATTCTGGAAAAGATTTGAATTTAATGTAATAATAATGTTGCTCGGCGTATCACTTTCTCTGTCTTTATCCATCTATTTCTTAATTCATGCTCAATATAACGGCCTAATAATTAAAGGGCTGCAAAACGACGCAAATGTCGTTTATGAATATGTTGAAAATATTATTGACATTAAAAGTTTTCAAGAGCTTAATACTATTGAAGACGAATCGAAAGATGTTTATTTAAATACTTATAAACAGATGGACCAAATAAGAAGAATCGCTAATATCCGATATCTGTATACCGCTAAGAAAAATGCAGACGGTAATCTGATTTATATTTTAGATGGATTGGACAGAAACGCTGAAGATTTTAGGCATGTAGGAATGCCAATTGAACCTGAAATTACTTCGGCGCTTGAAAAATGTTTGCAGGGCGAAACTGTCTTGGGGAATGACATTTTGCCTACTGAATGGGGTGTAGTATACGTTACATACTTTCCTGTTCATGGGCAGGACGGCTCTATTGTAGGCGCAATAGGTATGGAGTTTGAATGTGAGGACTTATATAATTCACTGCAAAGAGTAAATTCTTTCATGGTTGTAATCGCTATTGTACTTGTATGCCTATTTTTCGTCATTGCTTTGGTTGTTTTAAAACGAATCATTAAGTCGGCGGAAAAAGAGCTTTATGTAAAGGATAGCTTGCTAATTTTGGCAAAAGAAGAAGCGCTTGACAGCTCAAAGGCCAAGAGCGAATTCCTGTCACGCATGAGCCATGAAATCAGAACGCCCATCAACGCAATTATTGGTATGACGCAAATTGCGAAAAAATCGACAGATATTGCAAAAATGCAATATTGCCTAGAAAAAATTGATAACCCATCAAAACAACTTTTGGATATAATCAATGACGTGCTAGATATGTCGAAAATTGAAGCCAATAAATTTGAAATATCAACCCATGAGTTTAATTTTGAAAAGATGATTCATAGAGTCTTTAATGTAATTCAAGTTAAAGCTGATGAAAAACATCAAACTTTGGATTTTAATTGCAACGAGAGTTTTAGTCGATATATGATTAGCGACGAGCTTAGACTCTCCCAAATTCTTATTAATTTGCTTGGAAATGCAGTTAAATTTACGCCAAATAACGGTGCAATATCGTTATCCGTAAGTCAATCTGCTATAGATTCTGATAGTTCGATGATAAATTTTGAAGTAAAAGACAACGGTATTGGAATCTCTGAAGCAGATAAAACTCATCTGTTCAAGGTCTTTGAACAGGCAGACGGCGGCATTGTGCGCAAATTTGGCGGTACGGGATTAGGGCTTGTTATAAGCAAAAAAATCGCTAATCTTATGGGCGGCGACATTAGCGTGCAAAGTGAACCTAACAAAGGTTCTTGCTTTAGCTTTAGCGTCAAAGTAGCTTGGGGCCAAAATTGTATCGACCCTACTGTGAATATATCTGAAAATATAGATTTGAACGTTTTAGTCGTAGACGACGATAATAACGTATTGGAATCTTTTACTAATATGTTGCATGACTTTTCAATGCACTGTGATTTATCCCCCAGCGGTAAAACCGCAATCGAAATGGTGACTTTGGCTTGTGAAGCCAAAAAACCTTACGACGTTATATTTATTGATTTATATATGCCCGACATTAATGGCATTGAGACTGCTATAAGAATTAAGCAAATAGTCGGTGACAAATGCGCTATAGTAATGATTTCGGCTGCTGATTGGGCCCATTACGAAAAAGAGCTAAAGGAGCTTGGCATAAACCACCTATTAACTAAACCGATAACTTCGTCTGACTTATTGAACACCATTTTTTCTTGCAGTCCGCATTCATTAGTCAATACTGAAAACGAGATTTACGAAAGCATTCCTAACTGGAATGGAAAAAATATTCTATTAGTTGATGATATTGAAATAAACTGCGAAATTGTAATTAGTATTCTTGAAGAAACTCAAGCTTCTATTGTTTGTGCGTATAACGGACTTGAAGCAGTCGAAAAGTTTCAAAGCGATGGGGATAAAATCGACCTAATTTTGATGGACATTCAAATGCCAATAATGGATGGGTATACTGCAACTAGCCAAATTAGGGCATCTAGCCAACCAAACGCAAAGCAAGTTCCGATAATTGCCATGACTGCCAACGCTTTCAAGGAAGACATTCAAAAGTGCATTGACGCTGGAATGAATAGGCACATCGCCAAGCCAGTCAATGTTGGCGAATTAATGAGTACGATAGCCGTATATCTGGGTAAATAAAAGCCCTTTGCATGTTACAAATAAAAAAGGCATTCATCAGCCTCGATGAATGCCTTTTTTGCGTATTGTTTCAGCTACTTTATGCGTTTTTCTCAACTTGCTTAATGTAGTCGGTAATGTCTTTTTCTTGCTCGCTGTCAAGCAACGTTTCGGGAGCTTGCTCAAGAATTTTCAAAACCTTTTCGTGCGCTCTTTCAACTGCATCTTTCTTGCCGTCTGCTTCCCATGCGTCGATGGTGCGCCAGTCGGAAACTGTTGGTTGCCAGTAGTCTCGCATATGCTCAACAGTACAGTCCGAAACTAGGAAGTCTTGACCTGGTTCTGCTTCCAAAAGCTCTGTAAGGTCCCACTGTTCTTCGTCTTTTTGGATTCCCTTTAACATCCAACGTACACGGCTAATAAGCTCGTCATCAAGTATAGTCTTCTCAAGTGAAGATGTGAGCAATCCTGCAAGAGAGCTGACTGACTGGCTTGTCAAGTTGACTCCCGCCAATGCGGAGAACAAAAAGCTCTGCATTGTTTCCATGCCTGCTTGATAATCGCAAATTTTTGAGCTGGTAACGCCAGTTTGCGCGCGCGCAGGCAAATGATAAAACTGCTTGAACATTTGAATAGATGTAGCTAGCATGGTGGCTGTGTCTGGGCTTGCACACTCCCATGTGGCATACTGAAGGTTGCCGTATGTAAGTGAGGCCGACATAATAACGGGAACACCTGCTTTTATTAACTGCGCGTAGACGAGGCACGCCAACATCTCTGCAATGGAGAGAATGACGGTGGTCATCAAGAATATTGGCGATGTTATTCCAGTCATAGGTGCCGAAACAAGAACCAGAGGTTGATTATGCTCTGCGTAAACTTTAATGCCTTCGCAAGCAAATTCCGAGATTACATATGGCGAATTTGGGCAAACGGCATGCCATGTCAAATAGTGGTCATTGACATAGTTTTCCTTGCCATAGGCTACGTTGAACAAATGAAGAATTTCTTCTTTTTGCTTGATAGTCTCAAGCTCCATGGGGCTTAGAATTGGTTTTGAGCATTTCTGCATCGCGTTAAATGTGAGATGAAGCCCTTTTACACGATTTGGTACATCGTCGGGGCTTAGCGGTTGGAATCCGCCAATGTTCACATTATCGCAGTACTGATACAACGTTTGAAGTTGCGCGCAATCTACAAGCTTTGGAGTACGCAGCCCGCCGTTATAATCCAGAACATTGACTTCGCCGCCAGCAGGATGGACAAGAATATCTTCTCCGACGATTACATTGTACTTTGGGTTCATGGCCTCCAGCTTGAATGTGCTGGGGCATTGTTTTAAGCACTTTTCTACGAGGTCCTTTTCAAAATAAACGATTTCTCCCTCTACCTTACAACCGTGTTTCTTCAAAAATTCTCTTGAGTCCGCAGACTGAAACACCATGCCGCGTTCAGCAAGCAGTCTGCAAGCACTGTCGTGAACTCGCTGCATCTCGTCCTTTGTTAAAGTTTGTACCTGCCCTGATAAATTCACTTCATTTCCTCCTTATAATTAAGTTGTTAGAACTTGCTGTTTATTATAGCCTTTTCGCAAGCTCTCTGATTTCAGATTCATGCTCTTCAAGCCATTTCATGCAAGCTACATAGTGTTGCGAATAATACAGATATTCATGTGGATTAAGGTCTGGGGCGTAAACGACGGCAGAAGTTGTCCAACCGTAAACATAAGCCGTTCCTTGAATCAATACTTCGTAAAGATAGCTTTTCTCAAGGTCACTAAGCTGCGGAATTTTGCCGATTTTAAGTATTTCTTCATTGTAAAGCTTTATAAAACGCTCCATGCGGTCGAGACGGATTGCGCCTTTTGTCGCAGCTTTCCAAGATGCAAATACATAGTGCATAGCTAGGCCGATTTCAAACAGGCGGGAGTCGAATTTTGCCATATCGTAGTCAAAACTTCCGCATATTGTACCGTCAGCCAAATATTTGAAGTTTCCTGCGTGGAAGTCGCAGTGGCACGGGTTAATTTGCATCTTTTCGTAATCTGCTTGCGGTATGTAGGACTTTGCACACATTTTGTCGAACACTGGATAAACTGTGTCGAAATATTCGGTGAACACGTTGTCCAGACCAGCTTTGGTGTATTCCTTCCTGTATTCCTGCAATGTTTTGGGGAATTTTTTTATAAGGTCATTGCATGGGCTATCCTCGCTATCCATAATGTTGTCGCCATGCAAACCCTGTGGGTCAAAGTCTGCTGTGGAGCTGTGAAATTCCGCCATACAGCGGGCTGCGGTGGTTATGGTAGCGTCATTCAAGCCGTCTTCCGCCCAGTTGGGAATCCAATCGTAAAGGACGTCTCCATCTACAAAATTGAATACAGCAAACAGGAATTCTTCTTCGCCACCTGGCAAAATGACTTTTTCGTGGCAATATGTCGCCCCTGCATTGTTGTCAATAGGTGCAGCGCCAAAGCTAAATCCGTTTTTCCTTGAATGACGAAGCAGCCTGTGTTCGAACGTAAGCGCATCGAGTTCTTTACCCTGCTTATATTTGCGGAATAACCACGTTTGTCTTTCACCATTTTTAATTGTGTAGATGCCAAAGGTAATATTGATGTATCCACCAAAAATTTGAAATACCTCCGAAAGCTTGCCAATATCATAATTATTCTCAACAATGTCTTGAATTAACGAAAAGTAATAGTGCTCTTTTGCAATTTGGCAAATCGCATTCGCTTTTTCTGCCTGCCCCATCATTTCAACATAAACATTGCCAAGCTCTCTTGGAGAGATGTTTTGATATTTCCCCATTTGTTCCGTATGCATAGTAACAAATTTTTCAGCCATTTTTGAACCGCCTTTCATATGTATATTAATGTTTGCTATTGACAAATATTTCTCAAACTTCAAGGATTACCATGCGGCAAATGTAATTTTCTTCGACAAATACCGTCAAATAAGCCTAAAAGTAAGAATATGAACATTGAATTGCAATATTAGCCATTGAGTGTGTTCTCTTGGCATGATAAAATAGATAAATATATTTAGAAATAAATTAAATTTTTTACAAAATCATAAAATTTACACATGTCTAAAAATGAAATTCCGCTATCAGATAATGGAGGGGGTACACAATGAAGTTTTCCATCAAAGAACTACAGGACAATCAAAGTAAAATTCGCCATAACTGGGGATACCAGTTTGCACTGTGGTGTGCGCTGTTGTGGGGTGCATGCTATTCATCACTTGGGCTTTTGATTTCTAGCGACAGCTTTTTGTCGGAAGGCTACGTTCAGAATCCATACGCGCTTGGGGCAGCAATTGCTATAATATTATCAATAATGATTGCTGTCATCGGTGTTGTGTGGGTTGTTTCTACCAATGGGTTTTCAGAAATTCGCAGAACAATTTTTTTGACTAAGCGGATTGCATTTTATTATCTCGCCACCGCCGTTGTGGGCGGCATCGCCGCTTGGGCAACATATGTTACCGCTAGCTTGCACGACACGTTTTTTGCCGTTTCCAGTGTGATTTTTTACCCATTGGTGGGCTTGCTAATTTCACGAAAATGGCTTCGAGAAAAAATCTCCCATAAAAACAAGGCAGGCA
>JAVBKH010000074.1:0-5425 GCA_031554155.1 Oscillospiraceae bacterium | reverse complement strand
TTAGGCGGCGGCGAAAGCGCAATGGTCAGCTTTTTGCACTATTGGGCGCTTGATTATTTTGTAGCACTTGCAAAACGTCTAGGTCGCGATGGCGACGCGAAAAAGTACGCTGCTGTCGCCGAAAAAGTCAAAGACGCTTGTGAATCCGTTTTATGGGACGACGGTTGGTATGCGCGCGGTATCACAGCGGGCAACAAAAAGATAGGCACTCACGCGGACATAGAGGGGCGCGTACATCTCGAAAGCAACACATGGGCAGTTCTCTCTGGCGTGGCAACAGGTGAGCGCGGAAAAGCCGCTATGGACGCCGTTGACGAGCATCTATTCACGCCTTGGGGCATAATGCTTGTCGCCCCCGCCTACGAAACCCCCGACGACAGCATCGGCTTTGTCACGCGTGTTTACAAGGGAGTCAAAGAAAATGGCGCAATATTCAGCCACCCCAATCCTTGGGCATGGTGCGCAGAAGCTATGCTTGGCCGTGGCGACAGAGCCATGAAATTCTACGACTCACTCTGCCCTTACAACCAGAACGACAAAATCGAAATACGCGAATCAGAGCCATATTCCTACTGCCAATTTATCATGGGCGTTGACCACACCGCACACGGCCGCGCTCGTCACCCGTTTATGACTGGCTCTGGCGGTTGGAGTTACTTTGCCGCAACTCGCTACATGGTCGGCATACGCCCCGACTTCGAAAATCTCGTGGTTGACCCCTGCGTACCTTCAAATTGGAAAGGCTTCTCCGCCACGCGTGTTTGGAGAGGCGCAACCTACGAAATTGAGGTGCAAAACCCAAATTCCGTGCAAAAGGGCGTTAAGGAAGTATACGTCAACGACAATAAAATCGACGGCAAAATACCAATGGCAAAGGCAGGCTCAACCTGCAAAGTTCGCGTAGTAATGGGCTAGGTTATAAAATAATTTTGCGGCGCTGATAATAACATCAGCGCCGCTTTGCAATGCCGCTTTAATTGACTTTGTACATACTATAGTGTAGAATTAGCCATAAGGGTAGAAAGTGGGAACGGCTACGCCTTTCCTCCGACAGGAGGTGAGGAATTTGCACAAATGGATAAGAATTATTTACATAGTCTTTCGACAAATCTTGTTGACTGTGCTTGCAATATTGATGCTTACCATAAACGCAAAATAACCGCCCTCATCGTCAAAAGATAGCGGTTACTTTGTGTAAAAACTATTTTAAGGCGTAGCCGTTTTATCGGCCTACCCTCTTTATATTTATTATATTACACCGCAACTACAAAGTCAAGGTGATAACATGAAAACAAAACGCAAGGGTTTTTCGCTTAGATGGGGCTTGCTTGGCATTGTTGTAGGTTGCTGGCTTATCCCAATGCTCCTCACGCTTGCAGCACTCTCGTATTACACACAAAGCAGTATGCAAAAGCAGTTTGACGACACTGTGCAAGCCTCAATCGCAAATTCAGCGGTAACTGCAAGGCGCGCCATGCGTGGGGCGGTTGAAGCGTCGCGCAATGCGTCTTACGACAGCTCAATTCGTGATGCTTATGCGCGCTTTCGCGAGAACGGCAACCGTGAGATTTTGTACAAAGCTTTGAATTTCTACCTATCACAGCAGTACCGCTATGACGACAATTTCCTTGCAACCATGCTGTTTTTAACTGACGACACCGAGACTATTTACTATACTCTCAACGTCACGCTTGACGCACCTTATTCAAGTATAACAGATTACCAAAGCAGCGCACATGCGGACGTTATTGAGCTTGCGAAAAGCCTAGAAACCAAAATTGCCTTTTACAGCTACGGCGATAACCTTTATATGGTGCGAAATATTGTTGATAGCAACTTCAAGCCGTATGCAGTCATTGTAATGCAGCTAAACAAAGAGGCTTTGCTTGGCAGCTTTGACAATATCGTGTGGAAAACCGCGGCAACAGTTTACCTAAACGGTGTTGCCGTTGATGCAAAATCCAATATCAATGAGGAATCACGGCTTGAAATCCCAGAAAACCTCGAGATTTCCGCAGGCGATAAATTTACGATTAACGACGGCAGCTCAATCCACGTTTATGGCCGCGAAAGCACCGATTCCGTTGAGATTTTCTACGCAGTCGAAGTTGATATGCGGGATTTTTTGCGCGGCTTCCTCAATTTTGCGGGCATAATTTATTTGCTATTATTTTTGCTTTTCCCCTTGCTCGGGCTTGCAGTATGGTTTTTTTATCGCAATATTTTTAGGCCAATCGGCACACTTACGGCAACAGCAGGCCAAATTGAAGGCGGCAACCTTGGCAGCCAAATCCAAAGCTACGTAGCAAACCGCGAATTTTCGTACTTGTTTGAAGCTTTCAACGGAATGTCAGTGCGGCTAAAGCAGCAATTTGAGCGCATTTACAGCGAGGAGCTTGCTCTTCGCGACGCGCGAATTATGGCTCTGCAATCGCAGATAAATCCGCATTTTCTTAACAACACCCTTGAAATAATAAATTGGGAAGTACGGCTCGGCAACAACGCCAAAGTCTCAAAAATGATTGAGTCCCTCGCTACAATGCTTGACGCCGCCATGGACAGAAAAAGCTCACCTCTTGTGACGCTTGCGCAGGAAATGATGTATGTTGATGCGTATTTGTACATTATCTCGGAACGTTACGGCAAGCGACTGACCGTAAAAAAAGAAATCGACCCGACTTTACTCCAGTACAAAGTTCCGCGGCTTATTATGCAACCGATTATTGAAAATGCAGTGGAGCACGGCATAGATTCTCGCCATACAGGCACAATTACTATACGAGCTAAAAAAGCGGATAGCTGCATGACTCTCGAAGTCGAGAACAACACGCCAATGTCTGACGACGACAAGGCAATTGTCGCTACCCTGCTTGCGCCCGACTACGACGCGCGCGGCGAAGGCTCGCTTCATCTTGGCATACACAACGTTGACTTGCGCCTCAAGATGTTTTACGGCGAAGATTTGGGACTTTCCATAACAAGTGACGGTGTAAGCACCGTTTCGGCCTTTGCTGTGCCTTTGGAGCAGGAGACCGCCCACCTTAGGCAAGAATAGACAACAATTCGCAAACCTATGTATTCGAAAATTGGCTACTATGTAGTAACATTATTATGTGAAGGTGAGAATGTGCACAAAAAAATCGTAAGGTTTCACCGTTCGGTTTGCGTGATACTAACGCTTGGAATGACGTTTGCTTTTCTAGCGGCGTGCTCGCAGCCTGCCGAGCCGCAAAAAACCACAAAAAAGGTTGAAATTGCGGTGGTTTCGTCGTTTGGCGGTGAGGACGGCTACAGCAAAACCTACGAAGAAGCATTCAAAGCCTTTGAAGCCGCCACAGGCCACGTCATCAAGGACGCTTCCGCCGCAGCCGACGAAGATTGGAAAGCCAAGGTTATGTCCGACTTTGAGGCAGGTGCCGAGCCAGACGTCCTTTTCTATTTCACGGGCGCAGACTCCAATAAAATAGTACAAAGCGGCAAGGTTGTGCCAATTGATGAAATACGTAAGGTGTACCCGAATTACGCCTCCAACATGCGTGAGGAAATGTTTGCAGTCTCCCCTGTTGACGGGCGGCGTTACGGCGTACCAATTAGCGGCTATCTCGAAAGTCTTTTCATCAACAAAAAAGTGCTTGCAGCCTGTGGAATAAAGATTCCTGACTACAATTATACTTGGGAACAATTCCTTCTAGATTGTGATACTATCCTGCAAAAGGGGTATGTTCCTGTTTCGTGCTCGCTACAACGCGAACCGCACTATTGGTTTGAGTTTAGCGTCTACAACCACGGCAACGCCGCAAATCACCTGGACTTGCCCACCTCCTCGCAGGACGCGGCAGGGCAAAAATGGGTTGCCGCACTAAACGACATCAAGCTGCTATATGAGCGCGGGTATTTCCCTAAGACGACAAATACGTCTACGGAAATTGAAGCGAATAATCTGTTCCTTGAAAACAAGGCAGCATTCATGGTAAACGGCACTTGGAAGCTTGGCTGGTTTCGCGACAATGCTCCAGATTCTATCGACAACTTTGCCATGACGTTTTTCCCCGCACAAAACGAAAGACGTGCGTCAGACATAATTGGCGGCTTTTCAATGGGCTATTTCATCACAACAAAAGCATGGGATAATCCAGAAAAACAGGCAGCCTGTGTCGGGTTTGTTGAGGCAATGACTAGCGACGAAAATGTGCGGAAATTCTCGTCACTTTCGATGAATGCACTTGAAAAGCAAGTACCCCCGTCACCCGCCTCAAACGAACTTGAAAAGTCAATGCAGGAGCTAACGAAGTCCTCCACAAGCATTGTAGATGCAGTGCAAGACACTATGAAGCAAAGCGTTAGAAGCTCACTTTTTGCTGATATTCCAAACATCGTCACAGGCGACATCACACCAGAGGAAGCCATTGATAAAGCGCTTTTAAGCGGCAACACGGACGAGGAATAATATGTATAAGGTTTTGATTATTGACGACGAATCAATTATTGTTGAGGGTCTCACGCGGGTTGTTCCGTGGTCGGAATATGGCTGTGAGGTTGTAGGCAGCGCAGGCGATGCAACTTCTGGCGCGACGCAAATTCGCGAGCTTACCCCCGACATTTTGTTTACAGACATTCGTATGCCAAACGGCGACGGCCTAACCATGCTTGCAGGACTTAAAAGCGAATTCCCCCACATGCAAGTGACGGTACTCACAGGTTTTCGCGAGTTCAACTACGCACAAGAGGCCATACGTCTTGGAGTTACAAGGTTCTTGCTCAAGCCATCAAAAATGGACGAGCTTGTCGAAGCGCTTGCCGCAATGACGGAAAAGCTAGGTGCGGCACAAAAAACGCAAGAACCTCCCACCGAACCGCAAGAGGACGCGCAATCGGACGCTTCCGCCAGTTTTATCGTAAGACAAGCGGTCGCATATATCGAAGCGCATTGCACCGAGAAAATCTCACTTTCGGACGTTGCAGACGCCTGCTACGTTAGTCAGTGGCATTTGAGCAAGCTCATGGGCAAATATCAAGGACAAAATTTTTACGATATAATTAACTCTGCACGAATTTCAAAGGCAAAAAAGCTGATGCTAGACCCCGCACTTCGCATCGGCGATATTTCCGAAATGGTTGGATATGTTGACACGCCGCATTTTTCCCGCGTTTTCAAAAAGCTAGAGGGAATCTCGGCAAACGAATATCGCAACGAAAAGCTAAAATAGCCCACGTCCACGCTTGAAAGGATTGGATTTATGAACGCAATAATTCTGGCCGCTGGTAAAGGCAGACGCCTTGCAAATGGCGACGATATCCCAAAAGTCATGCGCAAAGTCGGCAGCAAACCCATGCTCTGCCACGTTCTCGATAATCTTGGCTTTGTGCCGCAAAAAAATACCGCAATCGTTGTAGGCTACAAAAAAGAGTGTATCACTGACAATAT
>JAVBKH010000165.1:0-3278 GCA_031554155.1 Oscillospiraceae bacterium | reverse complement strand
GTAAGCCCCTCGTCACCTACAAAATCCTTAACATAGTCGACGATACCGTCTGCATAAAAAAAATCTTGTTCGGCAAAGCCGTCGGCAGTTTGGTCGCGATATGCGATTGTTAAGCCTTTGTTAACCACAGACTGCCGCTTTAAGACGTCGCTGAAGTATTCTGTAGGAACAGAAATTTCAGTAAACACTTGAATATCAGGCCGCCATTTAATTTTTGTACCTGTTTTTTTGCTAGTTACTGCGGTTTTTTGCATGTCTCCGACTATTTCGCCATGCTCAAAGTGGAGGTTGTACCTAAAACCATCGCGAAAAATCTCAACGTCCATGTACTCGGAGGCGTATTGCGTTGCGCAAAGTCCAAGACCGTTCAAACCGAGAGAAAAACCGTAGCCACCGTCGTATTTTCCGCCTGCGTACAACTCGCAAAACACAAGCTCCCAGTTATACCGCTTTTCGTTTTGGTTGTAATCGACAGGTATTCCCCGCCCAAAATCTTGAATTTCCACAGAATTGTCGAGGAATTTTGTAACGACAATTCTGTCGCCGTAACCCTCTCTTGCTTCGTCTACGGAGTTCGAGAGAATCTCAAAAATCGAGTGTTCGCAGCCCTCAAGCCCGTCCGAGCCAAATATTACCCCTGGACGCTTGCGAACGCGGTCAGCACCTTTTAGCGAAGAAATTGATTCGTTGCCATAGTGCGCTGCTTGGCCGGTTTTCTTTGCGGTCATGTATTTATAAACTCCTTTGTTGAACCTTTTTATTAGATTATTCGCAGCATAACTGGCTTGCGTTCGCGATAAAATGCAAAATATTTGTAGCCTATACGGCTTAGCATCTCCATAGCTTGGTTAATTCCCTCGCCTACGTCTTCGGCGCGGTGAGCGTCCGAACCTATTGTGCAAAGCTCTCCGCCAAGCTCGAAAAATCGCTTAACTATCCACTCTGTCGGCATCGTCTCGTTTTGTCCGTTGCGAAGTCCAGATGTGTTAAGCTCCAAGCCTTTACCCGAATTAACTGTAAGGCGCAAAACCTCGTCGATTAGCTCCTTATAACGGTTTAAGTCAATTTCTACATTTCCACGAAGCTTGGGGTATCTCTTTAAGAAAGTCAAGTGAGAAACAACATCAAACTTGCCCCATTTAATTAATTCAATAATCTCTTCAAAATATTTAAGGTTATATTCGTGCAGCTTGTCGGCTGAAAAATTGGTATAGTCATCAACTTCGTAATACTCAAAGTCGTCATACCGCAGCTTGTGAATTGAACCTAAAACAAAATCAAAGCGGTGACGCTGCAATATTTTTTCAATCATTTTTATATTAAAAAAAGGCTGACCAACTTCAAGCCCAAATGTCAAGACAAAGTTCTTTCCAAAAGCATATTTTGCCTTTGTTGTGTCAATTTCGGACTGCAAAATCAAGCTTTCGCGATTGCTTTCGCCAAAGTCGTCACACTCACAGTGGTCGGTTATGGCCATTCCCTGCAAACCTTTTGAAATTGCGGTCTCTACCATTAAAGTAACAGGGTGCTCGCCGTCTAGCGAGTTTTGCGAATGTGTGTGGCTATCAAATAGGTTTAAGAACATAAATACCTTCCTATGAACACAAAATTACTAATATATCATAGCATAATAAATTAATTTTCACAATGCGATTGTTTATGTTTTTACAAAAATGTGGTACAATACTATGGTAATTTGATTTTGGGAGTGAGATACATGGATTCTATCGTTAGATTAAGTGCGGCTGTTTGCAAGGCTCACCCTGCCAACCCCATCGACTGCCTTGAGGAAATTAAACAGGTTCTTGCAGAAATGCCAAAATGCGATATTGCCGTATTACCTAAGCTTGCGCTTTTAGGCTCTTCTGGAAATTTCGTCACAAATTCGGCAGTTCTGGACCAATGCTCTGAAGCTTTAGACGAGCTTGGTAACGTTACTGCAAGACTTGATTCATACGTTTTGGCGGGTCTTGTTATAGAAGATTTTGGCAGACCTGTTTCAGTTATGGCGCTTTTGTATGGCGGCGAATTGGTCGCTTACATTCCCACTTGCGACGATGCTCCCCCGCTTAACAACAGCGAATTTTCAGAGCAACTTGTTCCGATTAATACGGTTTTTGGCTGCGGAAATTTGCGATTTTGCGTGCTTTCCTGCGCGCTTGACTCCATTATCACGCGCGGAGTTGAAATAGCGAAAACAGGTTGCGACCTCATTATTATTCCAACCTATTCGCCAATGTATGCTGGAAAATTCAACGAAGCTCGTCGCAGCGCAAAATCCTTGTCCGACGCTGTGGGCTGCGCTGTGGCAGTTGTCAACGGCGGAATTGGCGACACTTCGTCGCCGTGGGTGTTTGCGGGCTTTGTCTCAATCTACGAATGTGGCGTGGAGCTTGCAAGCGCAAAAGCCGCTTACGAAAGCTTTTCATGCACTGTCGACCTTGACTTGGACATCATACATTCGCAGAAAAAAAATATGGCTATTGAGTACCCAAGCCATAGCATTGAGGCATGCGACGAAAAACGCGGCCTGCTGCGACAAATTGACAACAACCCATTTCTACCTCGAAAAAACACGTCGGGCTATCTTGCCGAACTATTTCAGCTACAGGTGCGCTCACTTGTTGCTAGAATGGAAAATATCGGCATAGCAAGGCTTGTTGTCGGCGTGTCTGGCGGCCTTGATTCCACTTCCGCAATGCTCGTTTCCGCCGCCGCTATGGACGTTTTAGGCTTGCCGCGTGAAAATATCGTGGGCATAACCATGCCAGGCTTTGGCACAAGCGACCGCACATATTTTAATTCGCTAAGTCTCATCAAGCAAATTGGCGCAACACAGCGCGATATTTCGATACGCCAAAGTGTTCAGCAACATTTTGAGGATATTGGCCATAGCGGCAAAAAAGATACCGTTTACGAAAATGCCCAAGCACGCGAACGCGCGCAAATCCTGCTTGATATTGCAAACGCTATCGGTGGAATTGTGGTCGGCACAGGCGATTTGTCGGAATCGGCACTTGGCTTCACCACCTTTGCAGGCGACCACATTGCAAATTACGGCGTTAATGCAAGCATAACAAAAACGGTTCTGCGCGCACTTGTGCGGCATATCGCCGAAAATTCTATGGGAGATAGCCCAATCATCGAGGGAGTTGCCGACATCTTGGGCGACATTCTTGAAACTCCTGTCAGCCCAGAACTTTTGCCCACCGAGGAAAACGGCGACATCAAGCAGAAAACCGAGGACATTTTGGCTCCCTATGAGCTTTTGGACTTCT
>JAVBKH010000065.1:0-23966 GCA_031554155.1 Oscillospiraceae bacterium | reverse complement strand
CTTTTTGGAAGTAAGCGCGCGGTCTAGAGCCCCCTCGTTGACGATTCCCCCGCGGGAAACGTTAACAAGATAAGCGCCATCTTTCATCATTGCAAACTCACGGTCATTTACAAGGTCGATGTTTCCATCGGCTGGGCAGTGGATAGATATGATGTCAGATTCCTTCAATAACGTTTCGTATGGCACCATTGTCACGTATTCTGGCACATTAGTTCTCCTGTCGTCTGTTGCCAGAATTCTAAAGCCAAACCCATGCATACGTTTTGCGTACTGCTTGCCGATGCGTCCAATTCCCACAATGCCAACAGTGAGGCAGCTAAATCTATGTATTGGCATAGTCTCGATAAAATTCCAACGTCCTTCACGAATGCTTGCGTTTGTAAGATACAGTTTGCGCAGTAGGCACAAAGTGTGCGCCATAGCTTGGTCGGCAACCTCGTTCATGCCATAATCTGGAACATTGCAAATCTGTACGCCATGTTCAGTGGCTGCTTCAACGTCAACTGTATCATACCCAACGCCGTAACGCACTACTTGCTTTAAATTCGGCAGAGCCTCCAGTACGCGGCGTGAAATTTTGGCATATTGAATCATCAATACTGTGGCGTCCTTGCAGCCGTCTATTACCTCCTGCTCTGACACGCAGTTGCGCCAGTCGCAGTTAGGGCGGCCAGATTGCGCTAATACGGAAAGCTCAATGTCAATGTTACTATGGTCTAAGTCCGCGATGACTATTTTGTGCTCCATAAGAATCTCCTTTTATATTTTAATTTTAGATATCGGTTAACGAAATCGGTTAACATAAAGTATAGCCAATTTCCTATGAAATGTCAACACAATACTGTGACAATTCATTGAAAAAGGTTGTGATTTTAAATTACTGCCAGAACCGCTTGCTATGCGGCGGCGCAGTTACAGCGTCAAGCAAATAGTCATAAACTCTAAGCATTGCATTAGGCTCAACCCATTTTACACCGTCGCGAAATGCGCCATGCATGGTGGTAGTGACCTCCATCTGACCTAGCATATACTGGAATTCTGGTGGTTTGCCTAGAATACTGTCGCTATATGTGGCAAGCGCGTCAAGATATTTGATGTCCCATTTGGGGACAATTGCAACGCTTAGAACTGGTTGATGTTGTGTTCGAAAGCAAATTGCGTCGCTTTCTGGCAAAAACTTCACCATTTGGCCGTCATGAGTTTTCAGCAGTTTGCTATCACAAAACGCGCGAATACCCTGCTTTTTATGGTTGCCCTTGCTGTGTACAACAATTGTGTCGCCATATCCACATATATCAAGATTGATAACGGCGGAAAGTGCAAGCCCGTCGCGATTCGCGCAAAACAGCTTTGCGCCACGGTGACCTTCCTCTTCTCCGTCAAAAAAGGCAAAGCCCGCGCGCACTCCCCTGTCCCGCAATGTTTTTGCAAGCTCAATCAAAATGCACTCGGCGGCGGCGTTGTCGTTTGCACCAATACTGCCAGCATAGCAATCGTAATGCGCACAAAACAAGGGAAACGGCTCCGCCCCCTCTGGCAAAATCAAATAATTCTGCGCTGCCCGCGGGATTTTTTCCGTCGCCTCGCCAGTCTGCACCACTGGGCAAAAGCCCTCGTGCGCAAGCACGTCCGCAAGTGCATTGCGCCTTGCATCGCGCTCCGCTATGGCAAGGGTCTCCAAATGTTGGTCAATATTTACCATACAACAACGGCCTTTCCTGCGCAGGCTTGCTCAAAGGCACAACTCAAGCGCGACTTTGATGACTATTTTGCGAATGGGCGAGGTTTCTTTTACGGCAATCGCGGGAATGTGCACGTCCCACGGAAAAAACATGGCATAGCTGCCCACTTGCATCTCGATAAAGCTTTCGCGTGCGTTGGGATTGTTTTTATAAAAGCAGATATCTCGCGGCGTATCCAATAAATTTTCATCAATTATATTATCGCCGCTATCTGTATACCACGCAATACGCTCCGATTGGCCACTTGCCAAAAATTGCACATCAATATATTTGCGGTGGCATTCTGGGCGCAAGGTATCGCGTGGCGAGGTGGTCAAATCCAACACCTGCAAAATCATATTGTCGCCCTCAAGCTCAAACCTACCTGTTTCGTGTGCCACAAGGTCGGTGTTCTGCAAATACCGCACAGCACGCTGCAAGGCGTCTGGCAAGTAAGCAAGGTTGCTGCGTTCATGAATATGTCCCGAAATCATAAAAAAACTCCTTATTGCATTGCGGTTAATCCGCCGTCTACACCTAGAATTTGTCCCGTGATAAACGCAGCGCCATTGCTGCACAAAAACAGTGCGGCAGCGGCCACGTCCTCGGGTTTGCCAATTCTGGCCAATGGGATTCTGCGTAACAATTTTTCCACGAAGGCGGGGTCATCTAACTGGCGGGCGTTGATTGGTGTGCGCACAAATGTAGGCGCAATGGCATTAACACGTATTTCATACTTTGCCCACTCGCACGCAAGCTGCTTTGTATACATATTGACAGCTCCCTTGCTTGCGCAATAAGCGGTGTAGTCGCTACCTGTGCCAATAAAGCCCTTAACGGAGGAAAGATTGACTATACAGCCGCTTCGTGCAGGTATCATCCAACGGTTGGCAGCCGCCTTGCACACAAGATGCGTTGCCCTAACGTTCAAAGACATTACGCGGTCAAAGCTTTCAATGTCGTAGTCCTCGGCGGGTTTTAGAATATTCATTCCCGCGCTGTTCACAAGCATCTGCACCGCACCAACCGCCGCTTCGACCTCATTAATAAGCCTGTTAACGTCGTCCTCGTCCGTGATATCGCAACGTACTGCGATAAACTTTCTGCCCAAGTCTTCAGCAAGCGCGGCAAGGTCTTGCGCCTTTTCTGGGTGGCCTCCACATACTGCAACATCTACACCAGTTTGCAAAAAAGCTTCGGCAATGGCGTAACCAAGCCCACTTGTGCCACCTGTGACCAATGCCGCTTTGCCAATTGGTGCAAAAAAGTTTTGCGTTGTTTTCATTGATTTTCTCCTTGTATTAAAACATTGCCGTGCATTCAAATTAACAGTAAACCGAAATATCGAGCATTTCGCGGCGTAAAACCCACCGACGCCATAGTCTGGCGTGTTTCGCTATTAATAGAATACACGGCGTGTGTATAGGTTCTATTTGCTAAATTCTGCAAAGCCTTCAATTGCGTAGGCGCGCACAGGGCAGGAATCAAGCCCCTTGATTGGTAGCGGGCTGTAGCTCATGAAGAATGTGTCGGTTGAAAGTTGCTCCAGATTTTGCAAAACCTCCAAGAAAACGATATTGTCGGCCATTAAAATGTCGTGGAATGGTTTTACGTTTTCGAGGCTGTCCTCAATGGAAACGCCGTCGCCAAAGCCAACGCATTTTACTTGCTTTTTGGCAAACCAGTTTGCGCTGTCTTCGCCTATTACAAGGCGGTGGTCATCAGGGCCATTGGAAGCTGGAGTAAACGGTGGCAGCTTGTGTTGGCTGTCCAGAATCACGATGTCCCCTTTTTGAATGCGGCTGCCGCAGGCTTTTTCCAAATCTGCACCAGTGATTTGCGCGTTGCCTGGCAAATCTAGTACAACGTAAATTGCACGCCCCATAAAGGTGTCAAGGGGCAGCGCTTCAACATCTGGCCAGTTGTCGTCGTGGTGGTAAGGGCATTCGCAATGTGTGCCAAGGTGGCTTGTAATGTCCATAATGGTGTGAAAATCGGGAATCAGACCGCCTGTGTTAAAGCGGTACATGTGGCAGCGCCTAGATTCGGTTTTGGGGTCAAGGTGCTTGGTCAAATCAACGATACGAAGATTTCCCATTTGATAGACTACTTGTTGCATTTTCATGTTCCTCCTAAATTGTAGGTTGTTGTGTGTATGATTTCTTACAAAGTGAACGCGGCAAACAGTTTAAGCCTGCTGCGATTTTGCTTCCATTGCATGGATTAATTTTACAAGAAATGTGTGGCTTGGCGTAGCTACACCGCATTTAATTCCTGCGCGTACAATGCTGCCGCTGATTGTATCCACCTCAGATTTGCGTCCGTTCTTTAAATCGGCATAAATACTGGTCAATCCATTGGGGCTGTTTTCGCAAATGGCTTTGACCTCGGCGACCTTCGAGTCATAATCGAATTCCATTCCCATGCCTGCCGCAACGTCCACGGCCTCTCGAATCAAACGGCAGCACAATTCCCACGCGTTGCTATCGCTTGCAATAAAGCCCATTGGAACCTGCAACGCGCCAGTCAGCGCACTTGCGGACACGTTGGTAAACATCTTGCTCCAAATCATTTTCTGCACACCGTCTGAAACATCGCATTCAAGTCCACATGCGCTAAATGCGTCAGCAATTGGCTGCAAGCGCTTTTCATCACCTGTGATACAGCCGAGATAAGTCACGCCGCTTCCACCGTGGTTGGAGACGCCAAGCTCGGAAATGTTGGCGTTGTGCTGTGTTGTTCCGATGATGATGTGCGCTTCGTCTGTGAATTTGGCAAGCATTTCTTCGTGCCCACTGCCGTTTTGCAGTGTCATAATATAAGTGTCAGCCCCGATAATATTTTTGTTTGCGGCAAGCGCGCTTTCGCCGAACATTGCTTTCACAAACATTATCACAAGGTCAACTGGCTGTGTCAATTCTGCGGAAAGAACTGCCTTGGGGTGATATTCCGTAACTGTGCCGTCTGGCTCGCGCACCCGCATACCCTTGGTATTTATCACCTCAACCAACTCTGGGTTTACGTCAATTACAACAACATCATTGTGTTTGCTAAGATACGCGCTGAACAGGCCACCCATGGCACCAGAACCAAGAACTGCAATTTTCATAGTATCCTCCGTATTGCCATTAAGTGGCAAAAGATTGTGTGTTATAATCTGCAATCGTTTTCCTGCGCTTTAAAGTATTGCGGATTTTTGTAAAGCATTTCTGCAAGTAACAGCTCAATCGCTTCATATTGCTTGGTGACTGCCTCAACGGTGGATTCGTGGTTGTGCTTTAACAGCGCGCGTGTAATCACGGCATGTTGTTCCACAGCATGAATCCAGTAATCGAGATGGTCGTCCATGCGGGTAAGTCGGTATAAATCCACGCTGCCGCTCCACAAAGCACGATGCAGCACAGACAAGCCCGCAATCTGGTACAATTCGCGGTAAAACCTTGCATCAAGATTTGCTAGCTGAGCAAAATCATCATTTTCAAGCGCGGTTATTTCAGCAGTAACTAGCTGCTGAAGCCCTTCTAGTTTGTGCTTTGGGGGACGGTTAATGTATAGATTCTCAAATACACCAATGGTGGTTGTGCGCATCATCCACACAAGCTGCCGAATGCGCTCTGCGTCCAACCGTGGAACATACGTGCTGCGGCGTGATTCAACAACCAACATATTTTCGTGCGAGAGTTGAGCAAAAGTGCAGTGCACTGGCGTGCGTGACACACCCATTTGAGCCGAAATTTCCCCCTCGCTTAGCTTTTCATCGGGAAGAAAAATCATATTACAAATATGAAAAGTAAGCACGCGGTAAACGAATGCACGTGCGTCCTCCACATTATCCCTAATTGCGTTTCGTAGGGATATCATCGTTAACACCTTCTTTACGAGCATAAGAATAAGATAATGAAGATAGTATACAAGATTCTATCGTCGTTTGCAATATACTTGTATGTTAGTTTTTCTGGAAATTCATTGTGCAATTTGGCATAAAATATTAATTGTTTTTCTGCAAACTGTAAAATCACGCTAAAAACTATTGCAAATCTGTGAACGTTGTGCTATTCTTGTCACATTCACATATTAAACTTGTATGTTATCGCACAATAAAAGGTTTAGCTTGTATGTCACGAGCCAATTGTATGGCTAAATAAATTTTACATGTGTTCGCCACTTGGAGGGCGAAATAATGGAACATAAAAAAGCTTTAATAAAAGAGTCTGGAAATACGAGCGACGGCATTTATGAACTTCTTCGCAGGAAAATTTTGGAGTTTACTTTGCTTCCTGGCGAAACATTGAGTGAAAATACACTCGCTGCGGAACTTGGGGTATCCCGCTCGCCTGTGCGCGATGCGCTTTCCCGCTTGGTTAGTGAGGGTTGCATTGTCGTGTATCCACAACGGGGCACACAGGTTTCGAAAATTTCACTCCAACGTGTGCGCCAATTTGTTTTTATGCGGACTGTGCTTGAAAAGCAGGTACTTGCGGAGCTGTGCGCCACAGGAATAGCGGAGGAGCATTTTGAAATGCTTGAGCAAAGCCTTATGTTGCAGCGGCAACATTACGAAACGCAGTCAACTAGCGAGTTACTGTATGAAGATTTGCGAATGCACCAGTTGCTTTACGAGTTTTGCGGGCACAAATCTGCGTGGGTGCCGTTTAATATGCTAGATTGTGACATGCTGCGCATATCTTGTCTGCAAATACGAACCTATAGCTACAACGTGACTATGGCGGCGGTGGATAGTTGGGAAAACGCATTAATTGAGCACCGCATGATGTTTGATGCACTGCGCAAGCGAGACACACAGGCCGTGTGTCTTCTTTGCAGCCGTCACATAGAGCAGATTGTTTGGAGCGGTGAAGATTTGCGTCGAATTTATCCGCAATATTTTGAACTAGATATAGCATAAACTGTTTTTGATATCATTTGAATCGTTAAGTGATGTTGCTGTTTGTAACTTCTTAGATTCAGATGGATTAAAATACTTTTTTCTATTCAATCTTCGCTAGAAAGGAGCGTGCAGTGGCGGAGTTTTTAGCAAACCATACATAAAAGAGGTATTTTTTTAAGAAGGAAGGGGACTTACTGTGGAGTATGTAATTGGTATCTTATTGCTCATATCGTTCTTTGGTCTCGCTTATTATTGCATTAAAGGTCACAACTTAATGATTGGCTTTTTGCTAATTACCGTTGTTTGGACTATTCTCCCACTTGTGGGCACAATGTTTGTATCTCCCGCATTTATAGAAGCAAACAGTGTTTTGCAGTTTGGCGCGGGTACGGAAACAAAACTTGTAAGCATTCTTAATAAAATCTATCAAGCCGCGCCAGAAGGCTGGGGCACCACACTTGTTAACGTATGTTGGGGTGCATGGTTTGGCCGCGTATTGATGGAAACTGGCATTGCTTCCACTTTGATTCGCAAAACTGTTGAGCTTGGCGGCGACCGCCCAATGATTACCATTGCTTTGCTTAACATTGTTACAGCAGTTATTTTCACCGCAATGACAGGCGCAGGCCCAGTTATCGCTATCGGCGTTATTGTGCTTCCAATATTGATGTCGTTGGGTGTTCCTAAATCCATATCTATGTTCACATTTATGGGTTCAGTTGCCGCTGGCATTTACTTGAACCCAGTTAACTTTGCGCAGTATCGCGCGTTCTTTATTAAGACAGATGAAATGGCCGATTATACTCTCGGTTGGTATGCCGGAAAATGGGGCTACGCAGCCGTAATTATCTCCATCATTATCACAACCTTGCTTGCTGGCATTTATCTAAAGCGCAGCAAAACAAGCCATGCGTGGGCAGCACACACACAAGGTGCTTCTGCCGAACAAAAAGATGCACCATTTTACACACTCATTCTGCCAATTATTCCCGTTGTACTTAAAATCTGGTTGGACTTTTCCGTTATCGGCGGCTTCATCATCGCAGGCTTCCTTGCGTTGTTCCTATGCCGTAAACTGAGAGGCTCCTTTAAAGAAAATTGCCAGCTCGTCAACAAGCTGTATTATGACGGTGTTGTGGACACAGCTCCACTTGTAGGCTTCTTGCTTACACTTCCAATGTTTAACTCCGTTGCAGCCTATGCCTCACCATATTTCAAGGCAATTCTCGGCCCAGTTATGCCAAGAACCGAAATTGTTGTCTGCATCGTGTTTGCAGCACTTCTCGGTTTAGGTCTCTTCCGTGGCCCGATGACGCTAGTCGGTTGCGGCGCTGCTACCTTGGGCGTTTTGTCCAATGTTGCTAGTTTCTCTGTTCCATTCCTATACTGCGTGTTCGCTATCCCGACAATCACAGTCAACATCGGCTCATGCATCACACAATCATGGGTTGCTTGGGGTCTTGCCTACACGAAAGTTGAATCCAGAGACTTCCTCAAACTCTCCATTCCCAATGCTTACGTAACGGGCGCACTTCTCTATGTGTTGACCATGTTCACACTGTCTGGTCTCGGCACACAATGGTTCTTGATGAAATAATTCTTCGATTTAGTATTTTTAGAATAGCGGTATTCTGATGCATATTTAACCATATGTATCGGGAAAAGAGGCCGCCGCCTCAAAATGGCGACCTCTTTTATATTCCGCATTGCCAACGTTAGTTCTTTGATTTAGAAAGCAACTGGTGTAATCAGTATTATATAGTCAATAATTTAAATTAAGTTAATAATATAGGGGGTTAAAATATGGCAAAACAGCGTTTGGTTCGCATGGGTATTGACGTTGGCGGCACATACACAAAATGCGTTGCAATGGACAATACAACTCATGAAATCATAGGAAAAAATCAAGTAAAAACTACACACGACGATAAAGCGGGTGTGGCAGCAGGCGTTGTAAAATCTTTTCAAAACTGCATGTCAGAAAGCGGAATAGCGCCAGAGGACGTGGTGTTCGTTGCGCATTCCACTACGCAGGCAACTAATGCCTTTATTGAGGGCGACGTTGCAACTGTAGGAGTAATCGGTGTTGCTGGCGGCGGCCTTGAGGGCCTTTTGGCAAAACCACAGCTTGCCCTCAAAGACATTATTCTTGATGAAAAAGTGGGTCGCAAAATCACAGTTCACAATGAATTTATCAAGAAGAAAGCCTTAACCGATGAGAGTATCACCGCCGCAGTCAAAAGTCTAGTCGGCAAGGGTACACAGGTTATCGTGGCATCAATGGCTTTTGGCGTGGATAGCATGGACGAGGAGCACAGAATCCACAGCGTCGCTGAGAGTCACGGTATGCCAGTTTCCATGGCCTCCGACATTACCAAGCTTTACGGCTTAACACGCCGCACACGCACAGCTGCGATTAATGCATCTATTTTGCCTAAAATGATGTCCACCGCAAACGCTACCGAATCTTCGGTGCGCGCGACTGGGATTACTGTTCCGCTGATGATTATGCGTGGCGACGGCGGCGTTATGGAAATTAATGAGATGCGTAAGCGTCCGATCTTAACAGCACTTTCTGGTCCTGCGGCTTCGGTCATGGGTTCTCTAATGTATCTACGTGCCTCGAATGCAATCTATTTTGAGGTTGGTGGCACAACCACGAACATTGGTGTAATCAAAAACGGCCGTCCTGGCGTAGATTACGCAAAAATCGGTGGTCACGACACCTACATAAATTCCCTCGACGTGCGTATCCTAGGCTGCGCAGGTGGTTCGATGGTGCGCATAAACAACCACGGCGTTGAGGACGTTGGCCCTCGTTCCGCGCATATTGCAGGCTGTGAATACGCTTGCTTTACGCCAGAAGAAGAATTTGTCAATCCACAAATTGAAATGTTAAGCCCAAAACCCAGTGACCCTGCCGACTATGTTGCAATACGCCTACAAAATGGCAAACGCGTTTGCTTTACCAACACTTGCGCAGCCAACGTACTGGGCTTGATTGAAGAGCAATACTTTGCACGTGGCAATGCTAACTCTGCGCGCAAGGCTATGCAGCCTGTTGCCGATAAGCTCGGCATTACCGTTGAGGAACTTGCTACCCAAATTTTAGAAAAAGATTTTGAAAAGGTAAACGCTTGCATTAACGCGTTGGCCGAAAAGTACCAGCTTGACCATGATGCAATGAAACTGGTTGGCTGTGGTGGCGGTGCTGCTTCTCTCGTGCCATATTGCGCGAAGAAAATGGGGCTGCAATACGTTATTCCAGAAAATGCGGAGGTCATTTCGTCCATCGGCGTTGCGCTTTCAATGGTGCGAGATGTTGTTGAACGTGTGATTCCGAATCCATCACAGGCGGATATTAAAGAGCTGAAGCAGGAAGCTGTAGACGCTGCTATCAACTCTGGTGCGTCGCCTGACACCGTTGAGGTTCACATAGAAATTGACAGCCAAACTGGTAAGGTTACAGCAATAGCCACTGGCTCAACCGAAGTCAAAACAACTGACCTCCTAAAGGAATGTGACGAAGCAGAAGCTGAACAGCTTGCAAAAGAGGATTTCGGCGCAAAAGCTACCGACATATATCTTGCCGAGAAAACCGACAAATTCTTCGTTTATTCTGGAAAATCCTCCGACAACCGCACACCAATGCGCATTGTTGATAAAAAGGGCTTTATCAAGGTACAATGCTCCGATGCCAGTGTTGTCAAAACTAAAGCTGGTGAATACAAAGAAATTGTCAGAACCATGTGGCAGGACCTTGCAACGTTTAAAACTGATACAGTGCTTCGTCCAGACTATTACATCTGCGTCGGTCCGCGTGTATGCGATTATTCCGCTGTGGACCTTGACCAAGTTGAGCTACTAATGGAACTGGATATTATGGATAGAGAGCCAGACGAGGAAATCCTCGTAGTCGGCGCAATCAGTGACGTGCGTTAATTGATGCATACCATGCGGCTGCTAGAGTGGCAGCCGCATCTTTTTAGGAGGGTTTGGCGATGACCAAGGAACAATTTGTAGAATATATGAAGCCTATTGCAAGCCGTATGTTCGGTAAGCAATCTCCTTATCGCATGAAAGAGGAGCGCTTTGTTGTGCGCCCTGTTGGCCTAATCGTTGAGGACCTTTGCAAAATTGCCGACGATGAGTGGGCAAAGTATGCTTTTTCGCGCGAGCCACTAAACGGAAAATTTAACGATACCCAGCGCGTAGAGTTGACGCGCCAAGCACTCGCCTGTGGCGCAGAAGCCGCAAGACAATGCATTGAGCAGTACGGCGCACGGGACTCGCTGACGCTTGGAAAAAAAATGGGACTTACGATTGATTATCCAATGATGCCACAAAATTCCGACCGTGTGCTTTTTGCCGAATTTCGCGAACCAAACCTCATCAATGTATTCATGGACGGAGTAAAAAAGGCAGAGCAGCTTCTCTCCGAGCCAGGCGTGAGCGAGGCTCTGGGACACGACTTATACCTTTCCAAGCTTTTGATAGCCCACGAGTTGTTCCATTATGTGGAAGAGAAGCACAAAAAAGAAATTTGGACGCAAACCTACAAAATTGAGCTTTGGGCGCCAAAGCCACTGCACAACCGTTCCAAAGTGGCGGTACTAAGCGAGATTGCAGCTATGGGCTTTGCCAAGGAGCTAACACAACTTGCGTATTCCCCGTATGTTATGGACGCCTTCATGGTGTACGGCTATACACCAGAAGCCGCCAGCGCACTTTACGAAGAGATGATGAAGTTTGCAGGCAAAACACCGCGCTTTGAGTAAACAAATCCCATGAAAAAAGTTATTTGCAAAGTTCATTTGCAAATTGAGAAAAGGAGCTTTTTATGAGCATACGTGTACCATTTGAAACCGTAAAAGACACCGTAACTAAAGCATTCTTAAATCTAGGTCTAACAAAGGAGCAAGCAGATACTTGCGCCTCAATCCACACAGAGAGCAGCCTTGAGGGCATTGAAAGTCACGGATTAAACCGCGTGCCACGCTTTGCCGAATATGTACAAAAGGGATTAGTTGACATCAGCGCAAAGCTAGAGCTTGTTGGCGCTAAAGGTGCGGTCGAAAATTACGACGGACATCTGGGCATTGGCGTTCTCAATGCAAGTTTTTGTGCAGAACGCGCCGTTGCGTTGGCAGCGGAACACGGAATCGGCTGTGTGGCGCTAAAAAATACCACGCACTGGATGCGTGGCGGAACATATGCATGGCAGACGGCAAAGGCAGGTTTTGTTGGCATAAGTTGGACAAACACCGAAAGTTGTATGCCAATGTGGGGCTCAAAAGAGCCTGGCGTGGGCAATAATCCTTTTTGCATAGCAATACCGCGAAAGGACGGCCCAATTGTGCTTGATATGGCCATGAGCCAGTATGCTTATGGAAAATTGGGAGTATACCGTTTGGCAGGCAAACAGCTACCGTATCCTGGCGGTTTTGATAAGGACGGTAATTTAACCTCCGACCCTGGCGCGATTGAAGAAAGCAAGCGCATTCTTCCCACAGGCTATTGGAAAGGCACTGGCATGGCAATTGCACTTGACCTTGCTGCCGCTGCAATGGCTAACGGTAAGACTGGTGTGCAGCTTGACCGCGAGAATCAAGGTAGCTGCACAGGCTGCTGCCAAATTTTCATCGCGTACGACCCGTATCTCTTCGGTGATGAGGAAGAAATCCAAGAAAAGCTTAACGACCGTGTAGCCGCTGCGGACGCAACAGCGCCAGACCGCGAAGGCGGGCAGGTTACATGCCCTGGTGAACGTACGGCTGCAACGCGTGAGAAAAATCTCGCCGAAGGTGTTGTTGTTGATGAACTAATCTGGCAGCAAATTCAGGAGCTTGCCGCAGGCAATCTTCAAACAAGCGATATCGCCAGTAAATAGGATAGGTGAAAAATATGAAAGCAATCCAGATTATTGAGCCCTTAAAACTACGCGTTATCGACATGGAAAATCCCGTCTTGTCGGAGAAGAATAATGTCCTTGTAAAAATAACCGCCGCTGGCGTTTGCGGTAGCGACATAGGAATTTACCACGGCACAAACGCCGCCGCAACTTATCCCCGTGTAATTGGACATGAGATAGTTGGCGTAGTAGCTGAAGTGGGCACTAGTGCAACCAAGGTCAAAGTGGGAGACCGTGTGATTGTCGACCAAGTGGTGGCTTGCGGACATTGCTATACTTGCAAAAAATCAAGACCTAATGTTTGCGCCAATTTACAAGTTCGCGGAGTGCATATCGACGGCGGATACCGCGAATATATAGCGGTTCCAGATGTGGACTGTTACCTTGTGCCAGATAGCCTTACCGACGCAGAAGCCGTGATGATTGAACCGACAACCATTGCTTTGCAGGCTTGTAGCCGAGCAGAACTTTCAAGCGATGATGTTCTTCTTATTATTGGCTGTGGCGCGCTAGGTTCAAGTCTTTTGCGCATTGCGCGGCTACATTCTCCTGCAAAAATTGTGGTTGCGGATATCAACGACGCAAAGCTAAACGAAGCACTAGAAAACGGAGCAAATCATGCCATTAACAGCAGTCGTGAAGACGTGGTGGAAGTTTGCCGCAAGCTCACCGACGGCTATGGCGCAACGGTTTCAATTGATGCTGCGTGTGTTCAGACAAGTTTGCTTACCGCCTTGCAAGCCACTGGCAGTGGAGGCAGAGTCATAACTATGGGCTTTAGTCTCACCCCTACGGAAATCAACCAGTTTGTCATTACAAGCAAGGAGCTTGATGTGCGCGGCAGCCGCTTACAAAACCGCAAATTTCAAAATGTCATAGATTTAATTAATGCAGGAAAAATTGATTTGCGCGGCAGCGTCAGCCACACCTTCCCTATGTTAGAAGCACAATCCGCATTTGACTTGGCGGACAGCCGCGACCCTTCCGTCAGCAAAATCGTACTAACGGCGCAACCATAAGTAAAATATATCGCAAGTGTGAAAGGGGCAGCTATATGTTATTTTCGAATATTTCCATATCTAAAAAATACGACTATCTTGATGAAAAATTTAAACGTGCCTACGAATGGCTAGCCAAAACTGATTTGTCAACCATCGCAGTCGGTGCTTACCCAATCGGCGATGATGATGTTATTGCCAATGTTCAGGAATATACTACCATGCCCGCAAGCGATGGCTATTTTGAAACTCACGACAAGTATTTCGACATTCAATATCTCATTTCTGGCAAAGAGCAGTTTGGAGTTTGCAAGCGTGACGGACTTGTGATAAGGGAAGAAAAGCCCGAGAACGACGTTGTGTTTTACGAAGAACCTGCACTAAGCGGCAGCGTTTTGCTGTTGCCAAGCGACTTGATTATCGTCGCACCAGAGGACGCTCACAAACCACGCTGTGCGGCTGGCTCTCCCGAGTTTGTACGCAAAGTAGTTGTCAAGGTCAAGATATAGTTCAAATAAAAAATAGTGTTGTTGCAATAAATATTTGTGAATAGGAGTTTTAGAGCATGAAAATGACATTCCGATGGTTTGGCTCAAAGAGTGACCCAGTAAAGTTGAGCCAGATTAAGCAAATTCCCGCAATGACGGGAGTAATGGGTTTGCTAGATTACAAGGCCGCAGGCGAAGTTTGGGGCGAGGAAGAAATCAAAGCCTATATTGACGAAATTCACGCTGCGAAACTTGAATGTGAAGTTATTGAAAGCGTCAATGTCCACGAGGATATCAAAATGGGCTTGGAGACTCGTGACAAGTACATCGAAAACTATAAGATTACCATACGCAATCTAGCAAAATACGGAGTAAAGGTAATTGTATATAACTTCATGCCAGTGTTCGACTGGCTTAGAACCGACCTTGCACGCGTTATTGATGAGGACGGCTCAAATTGTCTTTACCTAGACGAAAAAGACCTTGGCACAATGTCGCCGTTGGATATTGTGCGAAAGACCGCCGAAGCAAGTAACGGCTTTACACTGCCCGGCTGGGAGCCTGAGCGGCTTTCCGAGCTTGAAAAAACGTTGGAGAAGTATAAGAATATCACCGAAGATACCCTTCGCGAAAATTACAAATACTTCCTTGATGCGATTATCCCTACTTGTGAAGAGTGCGGAGTAGTTATGGCCTGCCACCCTGACGACCCAGCGTGGCCAGTTTTCGGTTTACCGCGAATTGCGCATAGCTGCGAGCAATTTGACAAAATTCTTGCATTAAACGATTCCAAAAGCAACGCGCTTTGCCTGTGCACAGGCTCGCTTGGCTCGAATCCCGAAAACGATATCCCTGCGATAATCCGCCATTTTGGTGAACAAAAGCGCATAGCATGTTTACATATCCGAAATGTAAAACATCTAGGCTACCACCATTTTAGGGAGTCAAGCCACTTGTCCTCCGACGGTAGCTTGGATATGTTTGCTATTGTGAAAGCAGTGTTCGACACATGCCCCGATACCTATGTTCGCCCCGACCACGGACGAATGATTTGGGATGAGGTAGGTCGCCCAGGTTATGGCCTGTATGACCGCGCACTTGGCGTCGCTTATCTCAATGGCCTGTGGGAGTCTGTTGAAAAAACTTCACATTAGGCGAAAATACGTATAAGTTTATAGGCTTTACACAAAATTTTAGAATTTGACAATCAGTGCGGTTTCGCACAACAAAATATGCAACATTGCAGCGATGCGAATGTTGCATATTTTTTGAGCTCTTGTTTAAGATTTGGTCTTTTTTGATGCGATTATTTGTGCTTGATAAAACCTCTCGCCTCAAGCTCTGCCCGCATTATACGGCTTGAAAGGCTGATGCCTTCGCTATCATTAAGTTTATCTTGGGCCACCGACTTGAATTCTTTGAAATCGGTCGAGTTGTCCTTTAATATTGCAAGCATAGCATCGTCTGACATGCTGTAGAAGTAAACATCGTTGTCAACAAACCATTTATCCACGCTTTCGGTGTGGGACAAATTATACCGCATAATCATTGCGTCTGGGTTTGAGTAGCCCAACACCACGTACCAACCCAATAAAATTATGGCTGCAACCGCAATAAGCGGCAGACTTTCGCGCGCTAGTCGAACCGCAGAAAGAATTATCACCACTGTAAGATAGCAGATAAACCAAGCCGAAAGCAAACGCAGCCAAGTAAGACCATACGCATTAGTGTAAAGGCTAAGACGAACTGCGGACGAAATAAGTATAACGATTGTGACAGCAAGCAGAGCCACAAGGCTTGCCGTAAGCGCCTTGCATTTTTGGCCGAACTGCAAGAATACGCCAAAAATCAACAAGTTTATACCTGTAATTAAGATAAGCTGCCAAAAACCTTCAACTGCATACGTTGAATATGTCATGTCCGCGGGCAGTCCCGCCCTTGCAAACAAATAAGTGAATTGCACAATGCAAAACAATACGTAAACGATTAGCACAGCGCCTAAAACTATCGCCGTGATTATAGAGTCGATTTTTGCCTCATTTTTTACTGCTGCTTCACGTGGCTTGTTGAAGCGAATGTTCCAGAAAAACGAGAAAAAAAGTATTGTGATTATACAAATTGTAATTAAGTGACCGACAAATTCTGGCAGTATAAAATCGCTGAAAATTTTGTCGACGTAATATTTAAAAACTTTGTCCGCCCCTGCCAATAACGGCAAGATTATAAGCATAATCGGCACAATAATCACAATACCGATTATTACGCGCTTTGTTTTTGAATTTTTTCCAGTTGCAAATAGCGAGGCTGCCGCGCCAAAGAAGCGAGGTATCGCAGAAAAAGGCTTGATAAACCAACCGCAAAGCCAATCTTGTGCAAGCTTGCCTGCCTGTTTAAGCTCGCAGCCGCTGCCGACGAACACCGCATGTGCCATCAAAACACATGGTATCACTAACACAGTAAGTCCGCCATAGCTGCTATCGAAGTCAAAGATGAAATTCCAAGCGCACAGCAACACGGTTAACCCAGCAACTAACCACATCAACCTGTCATTTTTAAGCTTCTTCCAGTTGAATATGTAGAATAAAACTACATAACCAAGCCAGAAAACGCCATAAAAAAACGTTGAGTTTGCACCGTCAATATTTGCAATAACCAAACGGTCGAACAAGATGCCGATTGCAAGCGCAATTAGCAGCAATAGCCGTTCAGGTAATGTATAAACTCTCGGCGGCGATTTCGGCGGCGGAGTAACATCAAACATTGGCGGTGGGCTTTTCGCCGCTTTAATTTGTTCTTCGTTCATCGGTTATGACCTCCGTATTGCTTTTTTTGCAAAAAGCTTCCTTGACAATTCTCGTCCTAGGAAGCTTTTCCTTTTCAATTTAAGCCGTTATTTGCGAGCAAGCGCACCGTTTGCAATCACTAAATAGTCTCCCAGATTTGTTGTGAAATGGGCATAACCCTTATCGTCGATTGAAATATTTGAATTTTTTACTGCAAGGTATTGGTTTTCTTCGGGGTCGTAGCTATAGAGTTTGAGGCTTTTATTCGTGGCAAGCGACAAAGCTGAATCGACTTTGACGGCGTATGTGACGCTCATTCCATAGTTCCCCTTTTGGGCGGCTTTGATTATCATAAAATCATTTTTATAAAACTTTGCAAATTTTTCGCGAACTTTTTCTACAGCTTTCGCGTTTGTATATACGCCAAGCTGAATGTCGCCCTTAACGCTTGCAGCCGCTCTCGGGTTAATCGTCAGCCTTCCCTCAACGGATTTACCGCCCGCAGCAAGCGTGTCAAAACTCAAAAGCACCATACCGCCACCCTCTTGCATTGCAAGTGATGCGGATTGCAGCGCTGCCGCTGAAATACTTGTTGCATTTTTAAATGTAACCGTGGACGTTGTGCCGCTTACAACAGCATTATTCACAGAGTTAGTCACTGTTGCAGTTGAGAGCTTTTCACCCGAAGCAACACTCGTTTGATTGGGATTTGTGCTACTTGTGCTGCTAGGCTCTGGTGTGTACGATGTACCATCGGCGTGAAGCACTTGAATAAAAATTGACGCTGAACCGACTTCTTCGTTTCGGTTAGTCAAAGGGTTATTTTTGTAAAGTCTCACAAAAATCTCAGCGTCGCCAGCTTTTAGACCTGTAACTTCGCCAAAATCATCGACCTCAACCAAGTCATAGTCAAGCGTAGACCATTCGGAGCGGTCATACCCGAAAGTCAACTTATCTTTGTTTGCGGGATACGCCTTGAAATCAAGCTGAATAGTCCTGCCCTCTCGAACCCGATTTGAGCTTGAATAAATGAACACGCGCTGTGCTTTTGGCAGTAGTCTTGAATCAGTTGCAAATGCCGTTAAACCAGTAAGCGAAATTGTGAGTGCTATCACCATTAGTATCGAAAGTATTTTTTTCATATCTAATCCTCCTCTGTGTAAATAATAACACTAAAATAATTGACTTGCAATAAACAAACTATTACCGTTCTTTTAAATTGTATGCTTTAAAAATTTATTTACACGGCTTGCAACAGCAAATAAATAATGGTATAATTTATATAAAATAATAGCAGGGAGCACCAATTTTATGAAGATAACTGTCCAGAATTGCGGGAATTTGCCTGATGGTAGACAAGTTTTGATGTATATTCTTGAAAACAACAATAATATGAGCGTACACATCATGAATTTGGGCGGTGTAATCACAAATCTTTTTGTGCCCGACAAAAACGGTGTGCTTGCCGACGTTGTTCTTGGCCAAAAGGATTTTGAAGCGTACCTCAAAAATCCAGGATATCACGGAGCTTTGATAGGCCGAAATTCAAACCGCGTCAAGAATTCTACATTTAGTATTGGCGACAAAAAATACACACTTGAGCAAAATGATGGTGCAAATAATCTTCACGGTGGCTCAAACGGATTTCACACTCGCCTTTTTACAAGCGAAGTTCGCACACTCGGCAATTTGCCTGCACTACTCTTGAGCACAGCTATTGAGGATATGAGCGATGATTTCCCTGGCAATCTTATTGTAAATGTGGCGTACGCGCTTACCGACGACAATGCTTTAATGATAGATTATCGTGCAGTTTCCGACAAGGACACCGTAATCAACCTTACCAACCACGCATATTTTAACTTGGCAGGTCATAATTCTGGTAACATATGCGACCATATTTTACAGATAGACGCCGAGTATTTCATGCCAAATAGCCCCGACTGCGTTCCTAGTGGCGAGATTTTGCTAGTTGAAGGCACTCCCTTTGATTTTAGAACTCCAAAAGCTATTGGCAAGGATATTGCTGCAAATCATCCGCAGCTTGAAATGTTTGGCGGTTATGACAACAACTTCGTGCTAGGCGGCGGCTATGACTACCGCAAGATTGCCACAGTCACCGAGCCTGTTAGTGGACGCAAAATGACGGTATTTACTGATTTGCCAGGTGTGCAATTGTACACAGGAAACGGCATTGACGAGAGCGCGACCTTCAAAAACGACGAAAAATACGCAAAATATCAAGGCTTTTGCCTTGAAACGCAGCTTTTCCCGAATGCTGTCAATATGCCTTGGCTTGCATCTCCCATCTACCACGCTGGCGAAGAATATGTCACAACAACAACGTATCAATTTAGCTAACACAAAAGGCTGCGCATAACGCGCAGCCTTAATCTTTGAAAAAATTGAGCTGAGTAGCTTTATACCCCATCTTATATCCAGAGATAATATCGCTCATTTTGTATAACATGCCAATTTCATTACAATAGCTTGCAAACGTCGCAAACAAAGCCTTCGCTTTTGGAACAGAGCAGGAGTATGTGTCGCCGTATTTTTTTTGATACTTCTCCCGCAAGCCGTCAAAATGTTTATCAAGCTCGTGGTAAAAGTGCGCGCGTTGGCTGTCACGAAGAGTTACGCCAAACGCAGGGTAAACAAATTTAGCACCACTTTCATGCGCTTTTTTCACAATTTCAAGCACATTTTCCTCTGTGTCATTTATAAACGGCAACAGTGGCATCAGCAAAATTCCGCAATAAATCCCTGCGTCTGCAAGCTGCGAAATTGCCCCAAACCTTGCGCTGCTGTTGGCGACGTTAGGTTCAATAATTTTTGCAAGTCCATCGTCAGCAGTAGTGATTGTGATTTTTACAAGAGTTGGCGAATGCACTGAAATCTCTTTTAGAATATCAATATCTCGCACAACAAGCGGACTTTTCGTAGCAATGGAAACTCCAAATCCATAGGAATTCAAAAGCTCTAGAGAATGTCTGGTAAGCAGCGCTACTTTTTCCTGCGGATTATACGGGTCGCTCATAGAACCTGTACCCACTACCCCGCTTCTAGATTTGCGGCGCAAATCGTCGCGCAAAACCGCCAACGCATTCTCTTTCGCCTTAACTGTATCAAAATCCTCGTTACGGTAACAGTCGCTTCTGCTGTCGCAATATATGCAGCCATGGCTACAACCTCGATATATATTCATGTTGTATTCGTTGCCGAACCAAGCAGTATTTTTAGTTTTTGTCAGAATAGTTTTAGCTGGTATTATTTGCATAGTAATTTGCCTTTCAAATTATATAATCATACAATTAATTTATATAATTTTAAATACTATTTACATAAGTTGTATTTCTATTTATGTGCGACTATTAATGTATAATCATTCATCAATAAATGGCAATTCTACGTAAAAAGTACTGCCGTAATTAAATTCACTTGTAGCATCAACATTTCCGCCGTGTGCGTTAACAATTGACTTAACTATTGCAAGACCAATTCCGCTGCCGCCAGTCATACGATTGCGTGATTTATCTGCGCGATAAAACCGTTCAAAGATGTGTGGCAGCTCATCTGCCGAAATTCCTATGCCATTATCTTTTATACAAAAACTTGCATGCTTATCCATTTGTGCAATTGTAATCGCAATTGCACCATCATTTCCTGTGTATTTGACCGCATTCGAAATTAAGTTCACCATTATTTGTCGTATTCGGTTTTCATCAGCCATTATACTTTGGCATGTGCCGCCAACAGTGACTTTTAGGTTCTTTGCAGCAATCTCCGACTCAAAGCCGCAGACCGCTTTATCAGCCAATTCACGCAAGTTCACCTGCGTTTTTTCAAGCTTCAAATTGTCGCTTTCAACTTTTGCAAGGCTTTCAAGGTCGCTCACAAGCTTACCTATTCGTGTGATTTCCTCGTGGCAGCTCAAAAGTCGCTGCGGTGTTGGCTGCCAAACGCCCTCAATCATGGCTTCCAAATGCGCACCTACGGTTGTTAGTGGGGTTCGAAGCTCATGGGCGACATCTTGAGTAAGCCGTTTTCGCAGATTTTCCTGATTTTCAATTGACCTTGCAAGATTATTGATTGACGAAATAAGCTCGTCAACCTCCATTGTGCCTGAACTTTCACAAATTTTAACGCTGTAATCCCCGTCGGATATTCTTTTTGCAACATCGACAGTCTTGCGAATTGGCCTACTAAGTCGTTTGGCCATAAAAAATCCCACAATAACAGAGCAGAAAAGCGAAAATACTCCCAGTATAATTAGCCCTTTATTTAACGAACTGATGAATTGATAGTCAATCTCATTGAGAAAATCTGGGCCGTTGTAGCCAATCTCCAAGCTACCGACCATTTTCCCCGCCTTTTCAATCGGATATGTTTCAGCTTTAAAACCAAAACCAGTTTGAGTTTTTTTTGCCGCTGAATGGTGCGAGGCGTCTTGCCTAATGGCCACACAACGGCTCATATCGCAGGTTTCCGCGTCCCACACTACTCGATTTTGATTGTCAAAAACTTTTATAATATATCCGTCGCTTAGTGCAGTCATTCCGACAGCGTGGAGCATTTCCGCATTCCACGCGGCAGAATCTGCATCATATTGCTCGCTCAAGGTGCTAATTATATTTTGCCTTGTGTCCTGCTGTTGCTTTGAAATATACTGCCTAAACTGGTTCTGAATCAAAAAATTTGCAAGCAAGCTAATAAGTGAAACTGTGAGCAAAACGACGAGCACAATGGCTAGTGAAAGCTTATTTCTAAGGCTTATCTTCATTCAAGTTGGCCTCCAAATTTGTAGCCTACGCCGTAAACGGTAAGCACATAGCTTGGATTCTTGGGGTCATTTTCAAGCTTTTGTCTGATATTCTTGATGTGGCTGTCGACTGCGCGGTCATAGCCATCAAATTCATCGCCTAAAGCCGCCTGTATCAAATCGTCTCGCGTAAACACCTTATTAGCGTGTTTTATCATAATAGAAAATATCTTAAACTCGTTGCGTGTTAAGCTGATTAGAACGCCGTTTTTACTGACTGTATGGCTGTCAAAGTCTACCTCAAGCTCTCCGCCGTTGAAACGACTTTTTTTTGCAGAAAGCTTAAACGAATCGGTTGAACGTCGCAAAACCGCTTCAATTCGTGCTAATAGCGCCTTTAGGCTAAACGGCTTCGTAATGAAATCGTCAGCGCCAAGTCCAAGACCTTCGAGCATGTCGCTTTCCTCAATCTTGGCGGTCAGCATAATGATTGGGACGCTTGATTTTTGGCGTATTTTTGCGCAAATCTCTTGGCCAGACAAATCTGGCAACATTAAATCTAGCAAAATTATTGAGATATTTTCACATTCAAAAACTTCAAGTGCCTGCTTGCCATTTTCCGCACAAAAAACGGTAAAGCCCTTACTTTCCAGAAAGGACTTTAGCACTTCAACTATTTTGGCTTCATCATCGACAACGAGAACCGTTTTTGCATCGCAAGGCATAGTAAGACCTCCAACGGATTAGACTACGTCGAAGCCCTCTTCTTCAATTACGGGCTTGAATTCGGCGGGGCTAACCTTAGCCGCATCAAAATCTATTGTAACAGTTTTTTCCGCCAAATTAACTGCCACATTCGACACGCCGTCAAGTTCACCAACTGCATTTTTAACCGCATTTTCGCAGTGTGAGCAACTCATGCCCTCAACATTTAAAGTAATCTTCTCCAATTTAATTCTCCATTCTTATTGTTATGCTAAAAATATACAAATTTTAACTTACCACGTACCACCGCAGCAGCCACTAGGATTGTCGTTCACGTTGCCGCCAAGCATCATTGAACAGCCAGAATTTGCTTGATAGGCAGTCTCGTCCATGGGCCGAGCACCGACTTTTTCTGTTCCCGCTTCCACGACTATAATTTTGCTGCTAATCATGCCCATCCAACAGCCGTAAGCAATTTCTCCCACCTCGGTTGGCGTAATTGATACAATATTATCACCAACTACAAGCATTTTGTCAATTTCAAATTCTGGTATAATAATCTCGCTGTTGCAAGAGTTCAAATCCGCTTGTTCTGCTTTAAAGTTGATTTGAGTTGTCTTGCCCACCTCAACCACAATTACTGGATAACCACTCGGTGCAATTTTTGCTTCGATAACGCCGTTTGCGGTTTCATCCGCTAACTCCTGTGTTATCTCACTTGTGGACTCTTTTGCTACTGCCGCAAGCTTAGTTTTTCCTACTTCGCTCTCCTGTAATTCGTCTACGACATTGATTTCACTGTTTATCATGCCCATCCAACAACTAAACGGCACAACGCCACTTTTTGTTGGCGTGAATTCAATGACATTATCTCCCGCCTTTAGCTTCTTTACAATTTTGTATTCAGGAATAGAAATAGCACTATTACAACCAGTTAAGTCAGCTTTTTCAGCTTGCAGCGTCCACTTTACAGGCACACCCGCCTTAACCGTAATTGGTTCATATCCACTGCGTGTAACCTGGGATACAATATTTTGCACTTCGGTGTCCTTCGTCGCAGGCTCCGCAGCCTTCGCGCTGCACCCCAACATACTTGCAGCAATTAGGCTGCATGCCAAAACTCCAACGATAAGCTTCTTAATTTTCATCACATTACCTCGCTATTTATTTTTATACCAAATCTGACAATCACGCAGCCTTGTGCCGCGCTTTTTTTTCAAAATATATCTTCTGGATAAAGTTTACCAAATAAATTTGTAGAAGTTATGGAGATTCAAATAACACGCCGTGAACGTTTTTACAAAACTATTTTTAAAAATAGTACAGATTTGCGTGGATTAGACTTGACTTTACTTGTCCAAGCGTTTATAATAGCAAGGTAGCAAATATGAATTGAATACTTGGAAAGATGGCTGAGCTGGTCTAAGGCGCACGACTGGAAATCGTGTGTGGGGTTAAACTCACCGAGGGTTCGAATCCCTCTCTTTCCGCCAAAAAAACCGCATTAACATGCGGTTTTTTTCTTTTCCCGCATAGTCTTAAAACATCTAAATCTCTAAAAACTCGCTAGTTTATTATGATTTGCTAAAAATTCGCTAAAAAATCTCACGAACCACACCAAGTAAATGCAAGGAATTGCAAGGAAAAATGAGCTTCTACGCTTCATCTGCTACTGCAAAAAAAGTATTCTGCATTAATTCTGCCGGCTGCTTT